>CAKZMA010000708.1 GCA_937127375.1 uncultured Coleofasciculus sp.
GTTGATTTTTCCTATATTGTCCAAGATCGCGATCGCGTCACGGTTTGTCCAATTTCAGTGTTAGATGACATCAATCCTAGCATTCGGGTGAGTACCCCTGAACCCCAGGAGTATCGATTTGTCTTGGATATTCATTTAGGGAAATTAGCCAATGCGTTGCGGTTGTTGGGGTTTGATACGCTTTACCGGAATGACTACGCTGATCCAGAGTTAGCCCAAGTTTCCGCCGATGAGCAACGGATTCTGTTAACTCGCGATACCCGCTTACTGATGCGTTCTCTGGTGAGGTATGGGTATTATGTGCGCTCCAAAAATCCAGATGAACAAATTGTGGAAGTCTTGCGTCGCTTCAATTTATTTGATGCTATTTTACCCTTTCATCGGTGTATCCGCTGTAATGGCGTATTAGAACCTGTTGAAAAAGACGCGATCGCGGATCAGTTACCGGAGAAAACGCGACAATCCATTGATGAATTTCATCGCTGTCAAACCTGTCAGCAGATTTATTGGCAAGGGTCACATTTTGAGCGAATGCAACAGTTTATTGAACAAGTTATTTCTGCACAACCTAAACCTGATAATTCCTGACAACAGATGAAGCTTAAAATATTACCCCATAAGGATTGCTACTGCAAAATTAGTGACTCTTTATTACTATGATTTTTATTAATCCTAAACACGATCAACGTAATGCGATTCGACGGGCATTGAGACAGGGGAAAGAAGAAACCCGTCGAGAAATTGCCAAGCAACTTCTGGATGTGTTAGATGAGGAAACAATTAGTCGGAAAACGGGGTTGAGTTTGGAAGAAGTGCGACAGTTCAAAATCGATGAATTAAATGATGAATAATAATTGGGTTTGTAGTAAGAAGCATCAACCCAACCTACTGGCGTGGGTTAAAAAATTGAATGACGCCCCATTGTCCATTAGTTAACCATTGCGGATCATCTTGATTCAATCGCTTAATTTGATCCGGTTTTAATCCAGCAGCGACTTCAGCTTTGAAGGTGCGTAGGGCGGCAAATGGTGCGGGAAAATAGCAAACAATATCCTTCCATGGCGTCGTATAATCCCATTCGCGATCGCCCAGTAAACGGCGATAATTGGCATCTCCTTTAATCATCACAAGTTGGGATTGATTCAATTCACTGCGCCATCGTTCTGGCATATCCCAAAAGGGAAGAGGTGCTGTCCAATAGGAATCCTCGCAGCAGATTATGTTCCCGTTGTCAATATAATTCTGGAGACGTTTTCCTAAAGATTGGACATCCTGATGGCTATGGTGACAGAGAACGTTGATCGTGTGCTGAACATCCTTAATCATGGCATCAGACACCAATACTGGGTGAGGCTTCAGATGTAAGTAAACAGGTTGAGCAATTCCACTGTTGACGAAAAAGTCAGCTACACATAAATCACAGAACAACTCAAACCCAGCATTATCCACAATTAAATCAATGCGAACGCCCTTAAGGTGAGAAATGTGATCAGCAATTTGGGGTGTATGATCAACTAAAAGATTTGCCTGTTCGCGATAGGCTTCAATATTCATCCGCTGACTTTCTCCCGCGTCAGTGGGGAACAAGCTTAAGTCGATGCGATTCCCCCAAAGGGCAAAATAAAAGAGGGCGATTAAATCGATGTGCTTCCATTGTCCTTGAGCATCAACAAAGGTGTTAATTTTGCCACTCATTGTCTCAATCGCGGACATTACCTTTGCCAAACTGCTGTGTTTTTGCGGTTCAAAGGGATCGACTCGATGCCATTTTCCCGGTTGAAAGTAGTGGGTGGCTTCTAAGATGCGACGGTAGAGATAGACTTCTGCGGGATACCAGGGGATGTCAATCCAGCGCTTTCCCTGGTAGGGTGACATATAGGTATTCCAAGCCTCTAAATCCGGTTGAGTTTCATCCTCAAGCGATCGCACGATTCCGTAAGGCAATTCCTGACGCAGATTCTCTAGATTTTGGGTAATCGAAGCGGGATAATGGTTGGATGCGATCGCACGTTCAATAATCGTCACCCAGCGTTGCGTCAGTGTCTGGTGAGCAAAAGAACCCTCCTCTGACATCATCAGGGGTGGTGGGATGGGGATACAGGGTTTAGTGGGGGACATAATGAGATGAGCGCGATCGCACCGGCTTGTAGTAGGGAACCTTAGTCCTATATTCCGTTACAGATTACCATAGGCGATCGTACAAAATAATTATCCCAGATTCCCCCATCACCGTAATTATGGGTATTCAACCGGACATGATATTACTACGAACCCAAGCTAATCTACCAAATTAGGCGTGCGCCCCTACAGTTGACATACCGCTACAACTTAGCCACCGCACCATCTCGACGGTTGTCGCCAGCACCGACAAGTAAATTATCAGACGTTTTCATCACCGTATGAACCCCGCCAAAAAACAAATTCTTTTCCCGCCAACGCACAACCTGTTGGTTCGTCAATAATGGATGAAGTACTTCCGCTTCCGTTAAACCGGGTTCGACATGAAACCGACCATTTTCTCCATGGGTTCTCGGACTATTCACTGCTTGCTCAACCGTCATATTAAAATCTAAAATATTAGAAATAACCTGTAAAATAGCCGTCCTAATTCGATTAGAACCCCCTGACCCTAAAACAACTTCTGCCTGATTAGGCTGCAAAACAATCGAGGGAGACATCATCGACGAAATCCGCACATTTTTTTGCCACTGATGAAAGCCTTGGGGATTTAAGTCTTCCTCTCCTAACATATTATTCACCATAATCCCTGTCCCCGGAATCACATAACCTGATCCTTCCCCGTTAGATGTGGTAACACTAGCGGCATTGCCTACCTCATCGATGACACTAATATGGGTGGTACTGCCCCATTTATTTACCGTTTCTGCTAAGTCTTGTTGATACTGGGCAATAGAATCGTCAGCTAAAAATTGCTCACCAATATGCTCTTGATACAAATAATTATTCAACCTCGTCTGTCTGGCTGCATTTGTCAACTGCATAACCTGTGCCAAAATTTCTAAATGACGCGCACTGCCAAAGCCCAGATTCGCTAAATCAACGGTAGATAATAATTTTAATGCCCAAGCTATCAATGTTCCACCGGAACTGGGAGGCGGGTTGGTGAATAAGGTATTGCCTCGATAATTAACCGTTAAAGGTTGCCGTTCGATCACCCGATAATGCTTTAAATCCTCTAAGGTTAAATATCCGCCAAATTCCTGACAATCGTTGACTAATTGATGAGCAATATCTCCTTGATAAAATTCCCGAACTCCCTTTTTCGCTAAATACGCTAATGTATCGGCAAAGGCGGACATGATTATTGTTCCATTGGGTTCGATAGGTTTCCCGGTGAGAATAAAAACATTTTGTCCGTTTTGATTCGCCATAAGAATTGGCGTCAGAACTGAGGTTAAACAATAGTATTGAAATCGATTTAATTTAACCCCATGTTTCGCGTAGTGAATCGCTGGTTCGGCTATAACGTGGAAGGGTAAACTACCCAATCGTTGGTGAACGTGAAACACGCCAGCCATATTTCCGGGAACCGCCATAGAACCTAGTCCGATGTGAAACTCTTGGATAGCACCCCCAAAATTAACATCAACGGGATAAAAATTAATTTCATCCTCAGGACGTTTTTGACGTGGGGTTTGGCTAAAAAAATCAAAGAGAATATTGTGATTCGTTTGGGTATGGGCTAAGAGGAAACCACCTCCCGCTGCTGAGGTGAGTCCCGGTTCCGTGACAAAGGAGGCAAGAATCGCTGCAACCGCCGCATCAAACGCATTACCACCAAGGCGAAACATTTCCCTACCCGCCTCAGCCGTTTTGTCATGTCCAGCCGCGATCGCGCCGCGTGTTTTTTGTGTCATAACGGTTAATGTCTAGTCCGAATAACCACCAGAAGCTTTTGAGTTATAGCAGTTATTCACATCATCATAACTAGCATCAGGATCAGCATAGGGTTGTGACAGTTACCAAATTGTCTGGTTTTTCAGCCATCAGAGTGAGGGTTCGAGTGGCTTGTAGTAACCGCTTTAGCGGTTCTAAGGTTAGACAGTCTCCCTGAGAGGAGAAATAGATTCAGTCGCCATTGACAACTTATAAAAGTGGCACATACCTTTGCGCGTGAATTCCATTCAAACGTTTAGCGTTGAATACAACATAAACTTAGCGCCACAGAGGGTCAAATGCTAACTACTCATCCCCGTAAAAAAGCATTTTTTGCGTTGCTACTGCTTGTATCTGCTGCCAGCCTAGGGATAACCATGGCATTATATATTGCACCAGGCTCTCTAGGACAGATGATATTTTCCCTGTGCAAAGTCTGGTTATTGGCACTCCCCCTAGTCTGGTTTATTTGGGTGGATCATGGCAAATTTAGACTATCCCT
>CAKZMA010000709.1 GCA_937127375.1 uncultured Coleofasciculus sp.
TATAGACGCCGACGATAACACACCGCTTTATCGACTTGCACCCGTTCAAAGGAGTCATCTAAATTTAAAGTTGTTTCCCCACCGCCTAAAATTAAATAACCATCCGGCGCGAGAATTGACCTAATTTTTTCTAATACGGCTTTTTTGGTGGCTAAATCAAAATAAATCAAAACATTACGCAAAAAAATAATATCCAGTTTATGGAATTGGGTAAATGAATGGGTTACTAAATTAAGTTGCTGAAATTCAATTCGGTGGCGTATTTTATCACAAATTTGCCACTGGTTTCCTCTATGTTGAAAGTATTTATTTAACAAGGAAAGGGGAAGTCCCCGTGTCACTTCAAGCTGACTGTAGAGTCCCGCTTTGGCACGGTTGAGGATCTCATTGGAGAGATCGGTGGCAATTAATCGGAGTTTCCAGTTCGCCAGTTCGGGAAACTCTTCGTGCAGTAACATGGCAATGCTATAGGGTTCTTGACCACTCGAACAAGCCGCACACCAAATATTCAAGGTTCGTTGCGTTTGCCGTTTGGCTAACAGTTCGGGCAAAATGACCTTGGCAAGGGCATCAAAGGGATAGCGATCGCGGAAAAAGGATGTCTCCGTCAGCAGCATTCCCTCAACTACCTGGACATGGCGCTGATTAAAGGGTTGCGTTTGCAGATTGGCAATCATTTCCCCCAAAGAACTAAATCCCATTTGCGTCGCCAGAGGGGTTAAGCGTAACTCGGCTAAATAGGCTTTATCGGCATCCAGAACCATGGCGGAATGATGGCGTACTAATTGACGTAAATAGTTAAAATCTTGATGATGAATTGGCATTGTTTTAAGTTGTGATTTTTGTGTAGGGGCGGGTTTTACTATTAACGTTTTTGACCTCACAACAGATGTGACTAAACCCGCCCTGACTGAGGTTGGAGAAGAGGGCGACCCGAGTCAATTGAGTGGACAGGTATTGTTAAATGGGAGAAGCGGGTCGCCCCTACAGGTTTCGTGATGCTATGTTCATTTATGGGAGTCTCTTCAGGAATTTCAACAAACCAGTTGGATAATTTCATCGGCGATTTGGTCTAGGGGTAAAATATTATTAGCTAAACCCGCTTGGGCGACAGATTTAGGCATTCCCCACACCACACTGCTGGCTTCATCCTGCACCAAAATATGTCCCCCGGCGTCGCGGATATGGTGACATCCTTGCAAGCCATCTTGTCCCATACCCGTCAACACCACCGCGATCGCACTCCCTGGAAATGTCTTAGCAACGGATCGAAATAACACATCCACCGCCGGACGACAGGAATGTTCGGGCGGGGCTTGGTGTAAACTCAGATGTACCGTTTTCCCCCGACGCACGACAATTCCATGGAAATCTCCCGGCGTAATCCAAGCATGACCTGGACGCAGTTCAGCGCCCTCATAGCCCTCGGCGACAGAGATGTGACATTGATGGGTTAAACGTTCGGCTAAACGTTTGCTAAATAGGGGAGGAATATGTTGCACGATGACAATGGGTAGGGGAAAATCGGCGGGAAACCGGGATAAAAGCGTGGCTAGTGCATTGGGTCCCCCAGTAGAGACGCCGATCGCAACAACTTGGGCTTTGGCGAGTTTGAGGGTGGCGGTTTGGCTGGGAAGGCGCGATCGCGCGATCGGTGTATTGTCGGATACGCCTAAGATATCGGCACAAAAGACTTTAATTTTAGGAATTAATTCGCGTTTTAAATAATCGGAAACTGCCTCACCTGTTCCCAATTTTGTTGGTTTAGTAACATAATCCTGAGCGCCGAGAGAAAGGGCTTCTAACGTAGCTGCTGCACCGCGTTCGGTGAAAGCACTAAACATAATCACGGGCAAGTTTGGATAACTTTGGCGAATAGCCGTTAATGTTTGTAAGCCATCCATTTTTGGCATTTCGACATCTAGGATGATTAAGTCGGGTTGCAGGTGAGGAATTTTAGAGAGGGCAATTTGACCATTGGCGGCAATTCCAACTACGTCTAAAAAAGGGTCTTGAGAGAGGATTTCACTGAGTTTTTGACGAATAATTACCGAGTCGTCAACGACTAGCAGGCGAATTTTACGCATTGTAGGGTAGGGGAGATGTAGAGACGTGCCATGGCACGTCTGTTGGCTCCCCTCTCCCCCGCGTGGGAGAGGGGCTGGGGGTGAGGGGTTTAGTTGACATAGATGGGCGGGTTTAGTCACATTTAGGTGAGGTAAGAAACGATAGTTGTAAAACCCGCCCCTACACAATCAAAACATTCCCTTCACTAATTAATACTTGAACTGATTCACCAGGGCTTCTAATTCCGACGCGAGTTCGGCAAGTTCCGCCGCCGATTTCAACGTGTTGCTGGCGAGGGCGGTGGTTTTTTGAGCCGCGTCAGCGACATTGTTGATATTTTGGGGAATTTGTGAGGTACTTTGGGCGGCTTCGGCGACGTTGCGAGCCATTTCATTCGTCGTCGCAGTTTGTTCTTCTACCGCACTGGCGATTGTGTTTTGGAAGTCGTTGATTTGATTAATAATCGTGGTAATTTGACTAATCGCTTCAACGGAACTTTTGGTGTCACCTTGAATCGCTTCGATTTTTTGACTAATGTCTTCCGTCGCTTTGGCAGTTTGTTTGGCGAGTTCCTTCACTTCATTGGCAACAACGGCAAATCCTTTCCCCGCTTCTCCCGCCCGGGCAGCTTCAATTGTCGCATTAAGGGCGAGGAGGTTAGTTTGTTGGGCAATGGAGGTAATTACCTTAATCACATTACCAATTTCTGCACTACTTTGACCCAATTTGGTAATCGTTTGGTTAGTGCTTTCAGTCATATTAACCGCCGTTGTCGCGACTCGCGCCGCATCCGCCGCACTTTTGGCAATTTCTTTAATACTGGCGCTCATTTCTTCTACACCTGTCGCCACCACTTGAGCATTGCGGTTGACTTCTTCGGCATAAGCTGACGCAGTTTGGGCTTGTCCAGAGGTATGTACGGCGTTTTCATTGAGTTGTTGACTCACCAGGTTCATGTCTTCTGAAGCTTGAGCAACAGCCGTGGCGACTGAGGCAATTTTACCGACGGATTCGGTTAAATTGCTTGCCATGCGATTGACATTATCGGTCAGTTGTTTGAAGTCTCCTGTGGTTTTGGCGGTAACGTTTTGGGAGAGATCACCTTGAGCAATGGCTGAGGTTAATTGGGTAATATTTTCGACTTCTTCCTTGAGATTCGCCGCCATCTGGTTAATGTTTTCGGTTAAGTCTTTCCAGATTCCGGTAGCCGTTTCCACAACAGCGCGACTACTCAGGTTTCCTTCGACACTAATTAAACGGGCGACGCGGTTTTTCTCATTGGTATATGCCTCGATATTATCCCGCAGGGTATTAATTGTAGTACTCAGGGTTAAGAGATCACCCTTTAACGGCTGATTGTCAATCTCTAGAGGCATTTTACAGGATAAATCACCAGCCGCGATCGCCTTCAGTACGTCTTGGGCGGCGAGGGTGGGTTGGGCAAGGGTGTGGATGATGGTATTAATTGCGGTGGTTGTTGTTGCCCATCCTCCTTTTAAATAGGGGGGTGGAGATACAGGTTCAGCCCCATATAACCAGCGTCCAGCGTGATTTTCCCAATCCTTTAATACAGTTGTTTTGTGTTGATATCCCACTCGTTCGGTGAGTTGACCGTCTTGAGCAACCTGTTGACTAACTCGGACAATTTCATGGATAACGGTTTGATTGATACCCATCCATTCATTAAATACTTGAGCAATTTCACCCCAGCCATTTTCCTCAGTGAGTCGGGCATTAAAGTTACCATCTCTGGCACTTTTTAGGGCTTGGAGGAGTTCATTAAAGTTTTCTGGGGATAAGAGTATTCCCTCAATTTCATGGTTTTGCGGGGAAACAGTCTGGGTGGCTTTAGGTTCAGATACCATGGTTTTACTGTGATCATGTTCATTGTTGCCGTTAGTCTCTTGATTTTGGAAAAAGACTAAGCGTCCGGGTTTACTGAGTTTATCGATGTTCATGGCTTCTCCTAATTTGTGAATTCCTTTGAGATGATCGAAGTTCATTGTTTTTTACTCTTTGTCATTGGTCATTCTTTAAGGAATGAGTTTGACGTTTCTGTATTCTTTAGCCCTTGACTTGCTGACGTATACATTCTTTAATTCCGAAGAGTTGGCTTCAAAATGGTGAGTTCAACAACTTTGTCGGTATCGAGAATCAGCAGAAGTTGATCGGCAAGTTTATACGCGCCACGAATTAATTGCCGTGCGTTTCCTGTTAAGGTTTCTGGGGATTTCTCAAAGCAAGCATCGGAAATTTCTAACACTTCTCCCACATCATCAACAAGCAAACTAATCACCTCATCAGCCGTTCGCACAACCACATTGAGAGGGAGGTGTTCGCTATTTTTATCCAGTTGTGTTTCAACGGGTATCTTAGTGACATTCTGATCTAACTCCAGAAATTGACGTAAATCCACAGCCGGAACAATCTGACTCCGTAGGTTAATTAAACCCCGCACGGCTGGTGGTGCTAAGGGGACACAGGTAATTGACTGATATCGAATAACTTCTTGCACGTTTTCTACTTCTAGCCCGAAGAAGAAGTGGTCGAGAAAAAAGGTACAAAATTGATGGAATTGAGCCATGATGAGGGAATTATTTATAATGACGAATGACGAATGACGAATGACATTAAATCGCTTCGATATCCAAAAGTTC
>CAKZMA010000710.1 GCA_937127375.1 uncultured Coleofasciculus sp.
CAAGTGAGCTAAAGCCTACTAGGTAAGTATTTAACCCGTTTTAACGGGTTTGAGCTTTTAGCCCGAACTTTAGTTCAGGGCTAAATTTTAAGTCAGTGCCATTCCATTTAAGCGTGATACGCCCGATGCATTTTGACTTCCCTCATCAGAAAGATGTTAGGGCAAAGGTGTGGAGGGGAGATGGGGGAGATAGGGAAGATGAGGAAGATTGTGTAGGGGCGGGTTTCACTACTATCTTTTCGGTTGCACCCAGATGTAAATAAACCCGCCCCGACTTGACGTAGCTTGCTTTTTGCTTGCGCGAGTAGGACAAATGACCAATGACCAATGACGAATGACAAATGACATTTTTTCCGAAATAAGGCTGAACAGATTGATATGAAAACTATAGCTCGTCCGGAAAACGCCGATCGCACCTATGCAACCTAACCACCCCTCTATAGAGCAGCTTATTTTAGAGAATGCCAGTCTGCGTCAGGAAATCGCCGCCCTGAAGCAGGAAAATGCCGATTTAGAAATTCTGCTGGAAACGACAACCGAACATTCGGATACCGTTACTGCCCAGTTGCATAATCAGGCAATTCAAGCCGTACTCGATAGTGAAAAACGACTGTTGCAGTTTCTGGAAGCCATGCCTGTGGGTGTGGCGGTATTGGATCATCAAGGCTGTCTTTACTATATTAATTGTAAGGGAAAACAGTTAACCCGACATCGCATCCCCCTGGGAGTCAATGCGGAAAAATTAGCTAAACTTTATCACATTTATCGCGCCGGAACCAACCAACTTTATCCCTTTGATCAGTTACCGATTGTGCGAGCGCTTCAGGGTGAAACTGCCACGGCTGATGACCTAGAAATCCGCCACGGGGATCAGGTGATTCCCCTAGAGGTTTGGGGAACACCGATATTTGATCAAGACGGGACTATTATTTTCGCGATCGCGGCGTTTCAAGACATCACGGAACGCAAAAAAGCTGAAGCCGAACGCCTTCAGTTTACCACGGATCTCTTTGCCCTCAATCAAGCCCTATCCCGCTTTGTTCCCCGTCAATTTCTTCAGTTGTTAGAGAAAGATAGTATTGTCGATGTGCAACTGGGTGATCAAGTACAAAAAGACATGTCGGTGTTATTTTCTGATATTCGTAATTTTACCACTCTTTCCGAGAAAATGAACCCGGACGATAACTTTAAGTTTATTAATTCCTATTTTAGTCGCATGGAAGCCGCAATTATTGATAACCAGGGGTTTATTGATAAATATATTGGCGATGCCATGATGGCACTCTTTAGTGGTAATGCGGATGATGCACTTAAGGCGGGAATTACCATGTTGCATCGGCTGGCTGAGTATAATAGTCATCGTACCAAAACTGGCTATGTGCCGATTCGCATTGGCATTGGGATTAACACTGGCTCGTTGATGTTGGGTACCGTAGGCGGTGCATCGCGCATGGATAGTACGGTAATTAGTGATGCTGTTAATTTAGCGTATCGGATGGAAGGATTAACCAAAGAGTATGGCGTACCGTTGTTGATTTCTCACTACACCTTTTGCCAGCTCAATAATGCCAATAACTATAGTTTTCGCGTGATTGATAAAGTTAAGGTTAAGGGGAAATCTGAGGCGGTGAGTGTTTATGAAGTCTTTGATGCCGATGAATCTGAAATGCAACAGGCTAAGTTAGTCACAAAAACCACCTTTGAACAAGCCCTGTTATTTTATAATCTGGGTAAGCTTGACCTAGCCGCCAGTCTGTTTGAACAGTGTTTGCGCCAAAACCCTGAAGATAGCGTGGCTCGAATTTATCAGTTACGCTGTTTGAATAGGTAGAAAGCAGAGGGTTCCAAGGCAGATGAATGAAAAATAATTATCGATAATTTTTTATTCCTATAAAATTATTGGTTTTAACAGTTTATATACCTGATTGTGCTTCTCTGTTCCCCATTGCCCATTGCCCATTGCCCATTGCCCATTGCCCATTGCCCATTGCCCATTCCCTGTTCCCTTAAATCACATCTATGTTTAACATTCCCGGTTATCAGATTTTATGCCAAATTCATGAAAGCACTCAATCAATTGTCTATCGAGGAATTCGCCAACAGGATCAGCAAGCGGTTATCCTCAAACGCCTGAAGACTAATTATCCTACACCGGAAGAGATTCGCAAATATAAGCAGGAATATCAGATTACCCGCCGTCTCAATTTGGCAGGCGTCGTCAAAGCCTATCACTTAGAACAGTATCAAAACAACGTAGTCATTATATTCGAGGATTTCGGCGGCGATTCTTTACAGCTATTGCTGAATCACCATCCACTGACTCTGGCTGAGTTTCTCGACATCGGCATTAAAATAACCGATAGTTTAAATCAAATCCACGCCGCTAATATTATCCATAAAGATATTAACCCCAGTAATATTGTTTACAATCCCCAAACCGGACAAATTCAACTGATTGATTTTGGCATTGCCAGTGTTTTGAGTCGAGAAAATCCTACTCTACAAAACCCCAACGTTATTGAAGGGACTTTAGCCTATATTTCCCCGGAACAAACGGGCAGAATGAACCGATATATGGATTATCGCACAGATTTTTACTCTCTGGGTGTCACCTTTTATGAATTGTTGACCGGAAACCTCCCCTTTGAGGCTCAAGATGCGATGGAGTTAGTGCATTGCCATCTGGCGAAATATCCTAAACCTCCCCATCTTTTAGACGGGAGTAAACAGATGCAGGAAGGTAAGGGAGTGGGAGAGATACCCCAGGCGGTTTCAGACATTGTGCTTAAACTCCTGGCGAAAACAGCAGACGAACGCTATAAAAGTGCCTTGGGAATTCAAGCGGATTTAGTGATTTGTCTGATGCAATTAGAGGCAAATGGTTTTATCGAACCCTTTCCAGTTGCAGAAAATGATGTCGCTGAAAAATTCCAAATTCCTCAAAAAATTTATGGTAGAGACGCTGAATTAGCAATCTTACTCGCCGCCTTTAACCGTGTGGCTAATGGGAGCAAAGAATTAATGCTCGTATCTGGTTTTGCCGGGATTGGCAAATCGGCATTAGTTCAGGAACTTCACCAACCAATTGTGCAAAAACGGGGGTATTTTATCGTCGGTAAATTTGACCAATTTAAACAAAATAGTCCCTTCGCGTCTTTGGTGCAAGCCTTCTCTGACTTAATCGGACAAATTTTAACGGAAAGTGAAGCCAAAATTGCCGATTGGCGTTCTCAACTGTTAGAGGCGTTTGGTATTAATGGTCAAGTTATTATTGACGTTATTCCTAAACTTGAACTGATTATCGGTCAACAGCCTCCTGTACCCGAACTTCCCGCGACAGAAGCGCAAAATCGTTTTAATCGATTGTTTGCTCAGTTTATCCAGGTATTTGCTCAAGCAGAACATCCTTTGGTTATTTTTCTGGATGATTTGCAATGGGCAGATTCGGCGTCTGTGGATTTGTTGGAACGGTTACTGACTGATATCGATAGTCGTTATCTTTTAATTATTGCTGCGTATCGGGATAACGAAATTAACCCGGTTCATCCGTTAAATCAGCTACTAGAGAAGAGTCCCAACTTGGGGGTAACGGTCAATAAAATTTATCTCAATCCCTTAGAGTTGATCCACCTGAATCAGCTAATTGCCGATGCGCTGGATTGTTCTTTAGAGGAGGTGAAACCGCTAGCAGAATTAGTTTGGGACAAAACGCAAGGAAATCCCTTCTTTGCTACTCAGTTCTTAACCTCTATTTATAACCAAGGGTTACTTCAATTTGATTTTGATTCGGGATCATGGCAGTGGGATATTCAAGAAATTGCAGCGCAAACGGTATCCGATAATGTTGTTGAATTTATCGCCCAAAAACTACAAACATTATCCGAAAATACCCAGAAAACTTTACAGCTTGCGGCTGGGATTGGTAATGTATTTGATTTAACCACCTTAGCCGCTATTTATGATAAATCACCGTTAGAAACAGCGATTAATTTATGGGAGGCGGTTCAAGCAGGACTAATTATTCCTCTCGGTGAAGATTACAAATTTATTCAATCTGCTGTACTTACCACGTCTAGTTATTTCACTGACAATGATCCGAATGACAATTTCCCTTCTCTTACATCACCAATCAGTGTCACGGTTAATCCTTCATATCGATTCATTCATGACCGAATTCAACAAGCTGCTTATTCGTTAATTTCTGAAACGGATCAATCTGCCATTCACCTGCGAATTGGTCAGTTTATGCTGAAAACAATTCCCCCAGAAAAGCAGGACGAGAAACTATTTGATATTGTTAATCAGTTAAATGTGGCTATCCCATTAATCACGGATCAGTCTGAGAGAAATGAACTGGCTCAATTGAATCTCCTAGCTGGACAAAAAGCCAAAGCTGCCACTGCTTATGAATCTGCGGCTAATTATTTAAATACAGGACTAAATTTGTTAGCCACGGATAGCTGGCAGATTCAGTATAATTTGACAGTTGAACTCTATTATGAAGCTGCCGAAGCCGCCTATTTGCGAGGTAATTTTGCCGAGGCAAAGCAGTTAGGAACAGTTAGTTTAGACCAAGCCAATACAGTACGCGATCGCGTCAAAGTTTATGAACTAATAATGCAGATTAGTATCGCCCAAAATCAGCTAATTCAGGCAATTGATATTGGCTTAGAAACCCTGGAAATTCTGGATGTCTTTTTAGTCGAGTCTAACGGAGAAAATGGACAAGTTGAATTACCCGCGCTCACCGACTTAGACGACTTTCCTAAAATGACTGATCCGCAGAAAAAAGCGGCAATGAGAATACTGGTAACTGTGGCGTCAGCTACCTATTTAGCCAAGCCGGAACTCTTGTTCCAGGTAATCTTAACCATGGTCAATCTTTGTCAAACCTATGGGCTTTTGCCAGAGTCTACTTACGCCTATTCAGTGTATGGATTGCTTCTCTGTGGAATCTTGGGGAAAATAGAGGAAGGCTATTACGCCGGGGAATTGGCGCTGAGACTCTTAGATCAATTAGAGGCGAAGGCGCTTAAGTGTAAAGTGCTGCACCTATTTAACGTCTATATCCACCACTGGAAAGCCCATGCTAAGGATACCTTAATTCCCTTGCGATCGGCAATTCAATCGGGATTGGAAACCGGGGATTTAGAATATGCAGGGTATTGCATGACCAATGATTGTACCTATTCGTTTTTTATTGGTACTCCCTTAGATGTTGTTGAAAAAAAACATAAACACTATATTAAATCCCTCTCTAAAATAAACCATACATTTTCCCTCTATTTAACCCAACTCTGGCGACAACTCTGCTTGAACTTAATTGCAGAAGTCGAGTCAGTGGTGCAATTGCGGGGGGATAGCTTTGATGAACAGGAAACTCTGCCCTACTTACACCAAACCAATAATCATACCTTACTCTTTTTTGCCTATTTAGCGAAAGAAATCCTCAGTTATTTATTTAAAGAATTTAATTTAGCGATTTCCGTAACCCATCAGACTGAGGCATTTGCCGGATCAGCACAGGGATTAATCGTTTATGCGATTCATCTGTTCTACAATTCACTCATCCTCTTGGCGCAGTATCCCACTGTAGAACCCTCTGAACAAGAACAGTATTTAAATCAAGTCATTGCTAATCAAGAAAAAATGCAAAATTGGGCGAATTATGCCCCGATGAATTATCAGCATAAGTATGATTTAGTGGCAGCAGAGAAAGCGCGAATTCTAGGAGATTTTCTCACGGCAATGGACGATTATGACCACGCGATTCAAGGGGCAAGAGAACATGGGTATATCCAAGAAGAAGCCTTAGCCTATGAACGCGCCGCCGAATTTTATCTGAGTCTCAATCGAGTAGAAATTGCTCAAACCTATATGACTAAAGCGCATTATTGCTATAGTCGCTGGGGGGCAAACGCTAAAGTTAGGGACTTAGAAAAACGCCATTCTCAGTTAATTGAACGGCGGGCAAATTTCCGTTCAGCCGACAGAAAAACCTCCGACGTGAATCCCTTTATTCAAACCTCTGATGGCAGTGATTCGTCTCGCTTAGATTTGACCAGTGTTCTGAAAGCCTCCCAAGCGTTATCAGGAGAAATCCTTTTGGATCAATTACTGGCAAAGTTCATGCAAATTCTGATTGAAAATGCAGGTGCAACTCAAGGCTATTTGATTCTGTCCACTCAGGGAAAACTGCTGATTGAAGCGGAGGCGGCGGTGAATCAGGAGACGGTTAAGGTGTTACAGTCGATTCCAGTAGAAAGTAGTACCGCTGTGGCAACAAGTATTATTAATTATGTAGCGCGTACCCACGAAACCGTTGTCTTACATGATGCCATGAATCAGGGTAAATTCACCCAAGATATCTATGTAATCCAAAATCAGTCTAAGTCGATTTTGTGTAGTCCATTGCTGAATCAAGGCAAACTATCTGGATTGATTTATTTAGAAAATACTTTAACTACAGGTGCTTTTACCTCAGACCGACTAGAACTGCTGAAACTCTTATCATCTCAAGCCACAATCTCGATTGATAATGCTAAACTCTACGCCGAAATTCGCAGCAATGAAAGTCGATTAAGTCAACTTTTAGAAGCCGTCCCTGTGGGAGTCGCTGTTATCGATAATCGGGGCAAAAGTCACTACTTGAATCAACGGGCGCAGGAGTTACTCGGCAAAGGAATTTTACCCGATTTAAACTATGATAAAATTGCTGAAATTTATCAAAACTATGTTGCTGGAACAAAGCAGCTTTATCCTAATGATAAATTACCCATGGTAAAAGCCTTGCGTGGTGAATATACGACAGCGGATAATATTGAAATTCACCAGGGCGATAGAATTATTCCCATAGAAACGTGGGGAACACCTATTTTTGATGAACAGGGGAATGTTATCTATGCGATTGTCGCCTTTCAAGATATTACCGAACGTCGCCAAGCTGAGGCTGAACAAGAACGATTTACCCAAAAACTCTCTCAACTGAATCTGGCATTTTCCCGGTTTGTGCCGCGTCAATTTCTCCAGTTTTTGGATAAGGACAGTATTGTGGAGGTGCAAGTCGGGGATCAGGTGCAGAAGGAAATGTCGGTGTTATTTTCTGATATTCGGGATTTTACTCAACTCTCGGAAACAATCACACCGGATGAGAATTTCAAGTTAATTAATTCTTATTTACAGTGTATGGAACCGACGATTGTGGATAATCAAGGGTTTATCGATAAGTATATTGGCGATGGGATTATGGCACTCTTTGGCGGTGAGGTTAATGATGCGGTGAACGCCGGAATTGCCATGTTGCATCGACTGAGAGAGTATAATCAAGAACGCCGGAATCAGGGTGATAGTCCCCTGCGAATTGGTATCGGGATTAATACAGGTTCCTTGATGTTGGGGACAGTTGGCGGATGCAATCGCATGGATACGACGGTAATCAGTGATGCGGTGAATTTGGCGTCTCGTGTGGAAGGATTGACGAAGGAGTATGGCGTGTCGTTGTTAATTTCCCATCATACGTTTTTAGGGTTACAGCAACCGACTGACTATGCGATTCGTTTAATTGGTCAGGTACAGGTTAAGGGAAAAGCGGAATTAGTCACAGTTTATGAAGTCTTTGATGCGGATTCTCCGGAGATAAAAGCTGGGAAGTTGGCAACATTGCAATTGTTTACTGAAGCGTTATCGTTCTATCATCTCCAGATTTTTGAGCAAGCCGCACAAGGGTTTGAAGAGGTTTTACGGTTGAGTCCTAGGGATAGAGTGGCTCAACTTTATCTGAATCGGATTCGGGGATGTGGGGTTTAAATAAAGGGCGGGTTTGGTTGTTCAGTTATCGTTAAGCTACCTAATTGAGTCCCTAAACCCGCCCCGACAATAGATTGATATTTATGGAATTATCGATTGAATAAAGGGTGTACGTCTATGCGCCCCTACGTTCAAAATCGCCATTAAATAAAGGGCGGGTTTGGTTGTTCAGTTATCGTTAAGCCACCTAATTGAGTCCCTAAACCCGCCCCTACGAATGGATATTGGGGGAATCCCAGATAATCATAACGTGACGTGCGATCGCGCCGCTTGTCGTAAGCGAACCTCAGCCCTAGATTCCGTTGGGTTGAGCGAAGTCGAGTTGGGTTGAGCGAAGTCGAAACCCAACCTAATGGCGTGGCACACCTTAATTAGTGGATTAGCATTGTAGGGGCGCAAGGCTTGCGCCCAATTTCACCGTAAATCTATTCCACAATTTTAGCTTCGCTTTTATTGCACGGAAGGGAGAGAATTCAAAGCCTTCTCAAGAGCAGGAGAGAGGTTTGGAGAGAGGTTTTCCCGATCCCGTGCAAAGTCAGATCTCCCCCATCTTCCCCATCTCCCCTCGCCTACCTGACACTCTGAGCAAACATTTGTAAAATCTTAGTGAAAAATCCCTTTAAACTAGACAGAATAGAAACGCTTATTATCTCTACGTCAATGGAACCATGTCAACTCCCCTAAACACAGCCCTGGAGAGCTATCAAGCTACCCTTGAGTGCCTGGATGAAGCTGACGCCACGATTGATGTGGAACAAGTTCTGGCGATTTTGAATGCAAGAGATACCGTACAGGTGGCGCTAAAGCAGCAGTCTCCCGTTCCCAATAGTCAGTTGCAGAAGGTGATTGCGTTGGATGCACGGCTGCGGGAAAAGGTGGATGTGATTGCTAAAGCAGTAAACTACAAAACCGCTGAACAATTCAGTCAATGGCGGGAAAGTGTCCACCCCGCCGCTGATGCTTGGTGGTGGCGCTTAGAACGCATCGCCCCACCCCATCCCTGGGATCAACTGGATTGGTTGTGGCGCAGTGTGACGGTTGTCGGTTGGACGGCAAATTTGAGTTTATTGGTGAATATTGCGGGTCGCTTTTTTAGTCAGGGTGCCGGATTAGCGGGTGCCGCAGCGGTTATTTTTCCCAGTATTCTGGCGGTATTACAGGCAAAAAGTGAACTGACGAAATCGGGGAATGAAGGGTTTGATCAACTCTTAACCAAATTGAGAATTCCCCTCCATTGGCGGGAAGAAGCCAGGGCGGGTTCGACCTTATTGTTATCTGTATTTCTCGGTTATTTTTGGTTATTGCTGCCCGATATTTCCCGAATTTATACGAATACGGGGTGGGAGAACTATGATAAAGGGCAAGTGGGCGCAGCGGAACAAGAATATATGCGGGCGATCGCCTTAGATGCGGATAATGTCAACGCCCATTATAATTTAGGATTAGTCTATGAAGACTTACAGGAATTTGACCAGGCGCGAAAGCATTACCAAATTGCCGCCAGGGGGGATATGCCCGCCGCGTATAATAAACTCGGTCGCCTGTATCTGAAGCGGAGGAAATATCCAGAAGCCGCCGCCCTCTTACAGAAAGGGCTATTGTTAACCGAAGACCAAGAAACCTCTCTGGATGTGCGCTATAATCTCTTAAAAAACATGGGCTGGACGCGGTTCCTCCAAGGTAGATATGAAGAGGCAGAATACACCCTATTAGCCGCCGTTGGCATCACCAAGAATCCCGCCGCATCGGAGGTGATTGAGAACAAAGGAGCCGCCCATTGCGTACTCGCACAGGCGCTCGATAAACAAGATAAACCCAGCGCATTAGAGGAGTATAAAATCTGTTGTCAACAAGGGAACCGACTCAATAGCGATGAAGACACCTGGTTACATTTAGCTCATACAAAATTAAATAAGGCAGGAGAATCATGTCCCAACCCTGGAAATTAATCCCTCTACTATTCAGTCTTTTAACCCTCACTCAAACCGCACCGGGATTGACCCAATCCCGCAGCTTAAATATCCTCTCCGAAGTCAGAGGAACAGTCTATATAAAACGGTCTCGATATAATCGTGCCCAACGCGCCTATGGCGGAGAATTTCTCCGATATTCAGACCGTTTACAATTGGGACAAGGAGCCGTGGCGAAGGTACTTTGTACCAATTTAGCGATATGGAATCCCAGGTCTCGTGGCGAATTTCCCGTGTCTGGCGGTTGTCCGTCTGTGGGGGCGATGATTTTACCCGAAACAAGTCAGCGAACGGTTCGGGCGGATGGAGATTTCACTAAACCTTATATTATTAGTCCCCGTGATACCAAGATTTTAGACCAGCAGCCCACCCTGCGCTGGAATTCAGTGGCAGAAGCGACATATTATCAGGTAGAACTTCAGGAATTGACCCTAGATGGACTCACCCCAATTTGGACAACCACCACAACTGAATCGGAAGTCATTTATCGGGGAGAAGCGAGGCTAAAACCGGAGACATACTATCGGTTAATTGTTAAAGCGTATCAAGGAAACGCCAAGATAGGAGAAGAATTAGCTTTTTTCCCAGTAGTTAGTATCGCCACCGCCCAAGAGGTGAGAGAGAAAATAGCCGAATTAGAGGAAAAAGGCTTAAGCGAAGATGGCAAAGCCTTAGCGCTGGCGCGTTTGTATCAGAGTTATGACTTAAACGCGGCGGCGATTCAGGTATTAGAAGGGTTAGTGGAACAAGGGGATCAACTGACCACAGTTTACCAACTGTTAGGAGAGAGCTACCAGCAAATGGGGTTATTTAAATTAGCCAAAGCGCAGTATTTAACCGCCCTCGCCCAAGCCGAAACGGAGGAGAATCTGGACACGCAAGCCCAAATTCAAATCAGTTTAGCCCAGGTAGAAGAAGAATTAGCGGAATTAGAGACAGCCTTTGAGTTATTGCAGGCGGCTCAGGCGAATTATCGCATTTTAGGCGATGAGGAACAAGTGGCAAATCTGCAATCCGACCTCGATAAATTGGCAAGAAGACTACCATGATCTGGTCTTCTTGTTCGTGGGTTAGGTTGGATACAGACAGATCCCTGACTTTTTGAAGAAGTCGGGGATCTTGCTTAGTAAATTGGGCGCATATTGGTCATCCGTGTCAACTTAAGCTCAACCCCTCACCCCCAGCCCCTCTCCCAAGCCAGCCCTCACCCCCAGCCCCTCTCCCAAGCTTGGGAGAGGGGAGCAAGAGGGGAGCAAGAGAATCCGGTTCCCCTTCTCCCGTGCAAAAAAAGCGAAGCATCCT
>CAKZMA010000711.1 GCA_937127375.1 uncultured Coleofasciculus sp.
ACATAAGACATAAGACATAAGACATAAGACATAAGACGATCTCCACCGTTAACATTAATTGCCCCCATTTTAAAAAGCTTGATAATCGCCACCCAATGCTTCGACAATCGTGCGGGTATTAGTAATCAGCATTTTCACATAAGTATCCGCTTCAGTTTCAGGTGCGCCGAGGGAATCGGAATAGAGTTCGGATGGGGCTAATTTAACCCCCGCTTCTTCCGCCACCGTTTCAATTAAAGCGGAGTTAATTGTGGTTTCGGCAAAAATAGCCGGAACTCCTGCTTCTTTCACCGCATCAGATAGGGTTTTTACTGTTTGGGCGCTGGGTTGTTCTTCGGTGCTAATTCCTATCAGAGTGCCAATCACTTCTAGTCCATACGCTTGAGCATAATATTGAAAGGCGTCATGGGTAGTGACGAGTTTACGTTGATTCGCGGGTATGGTTTGAATTTGCTGAGTAATCCAGGTATCCACTTGTGCTAATTCAGCCGTGAGTTTGGCTGCATTGGCGGTAAATTTGTCTTCGTCTTCCGGTGAAAGTTCAATTAAGCGATCGCGTATGGCATTAATCATTTTAATCCCATAGTCTGCATCTCCCCAAACATGAGGATCAGGTTCCGTTTCTCCCTGATATTCAAAATCTAAGGGCGAAACAACTTCCCCAACCGCAAAGGTTTTAGCATTTACCCCCGCCGACTGCATCAGTTTAATCAGTGCGGGTTCTAAGTTATACCCGTTGTAGAGAATCAAATCGGCTTGTTCTAAGGCAATGGTATCAGCAGGTACGGGTTCGTAAACGTGAGGATCAGCACCAGGTTTGAGGATTCCGGTTAACTCGATCTCATCTCCCCCAACTTGTTCAGTCCAGTCGGCAATAATGGTACTGGTGGCGACAACGTTGGGTTTGTCCTCTGCGTCGGTTCCTGAGAGATTCGGATTTGTCGCCTCACAGCCACTCAGCCAAAGTCCCAGAATCACCCCAGCCAGAACCTTCCATCGGGAAATTTTCGGGAAATTAATTCTACCCTTCCCCCCAACAAGGGCGGGTTTAGTCAAGGTATTGGTGTGTTGGGTAACGTTATCAGTCAAACCCGCCCCTACACCTGTACACCCCTGTAACTGAGTTCTACCCTGCGAGTGAGTCATTCCATTCATCAAGTTTATATAGTGGTTTTCATATTGTTTTCATTTTTGAGGATACAATATTTTCATATTCGTTTCATTTTCTGGAGTCTACCCGGTTTAATCATGTCAACGGTTATCTTTACGCGAAACGATCGCAACCCCCAAATCCCCACCATTACCCACCAGGAACCCATCAGGATTGGGCATCTCAGCGTGCAGTATCGCTTTGTAGAGGCGCTAAAGGATATCACCTGTCAGATTCAACCGGGGCGACTGACGGGGATTATTGGTCCCAATGGCGCGGGGAAAAGTACGCTGATGAAAGCGATGTTGGGGTTAGTGCAGACAAGCTGTGATACGGCGATGTATCAGGGAAAACCCTTGATGGATCAGTTAAGCAGAGTTGCTTATGTACCCCAGCGATCGCAGATTGATTGGACATACCCTGCAACCGTTTGGGATGTGGTATTGATGGGGCGGATACGCAAGACAGGATGGTTTCGGCGTTTCTCCACTGTATCCCGACGCATCGCCGCCAAATCGTTAGCGCGGGTGGGGATGAGTGAATTTCGCGATCGCCCCATTGGGCAATTATCCGGGGGACAACAGCAGCGCGTCTTTCTCGCCAAAGCATTAGCCGAAGAAGCGGATATTTTCTGTTTTGATGAACCCATGGCGGGAATAGATAAAAAAACCGAAGCCATTATATTTGAGATTCTCCACGAATTAGCCGATTCCGGCAAAACCGTGTTAGTGGTTCACCATGATTTAGGAGAAGCCATTACCAATTTTGATGATTTAATTTTATTGAATCGGGAATTAATTGCCTCAGGTTCCCGCCAACAAGTCATGCAGGCAAATAACATACAACGGGCGTATGGAGGTCAAGTTGTCTTTTTTTCAGATGCAGCTTAAACGCTTCCCTTCATACAAATGTTCCGGTATGTAGGGGCGGGTTTAGGGATTAA
>CAKZMA010000712.1 GCA_937127375.1 uncultured Coleofasciculus sp.
TGAAATTTCCTTAATTCTCATACGTGTTTCTCCAAACCCCTAAAGTAAACGCAATTGAGTCTTTTGATTTCCTTTTCCCACCTGACTCGCTTCCTGCTTATCGTCTCCAGCCTCCTCTACCTCTAACCAACTATCCCCTTGCCCATCCAATAAATATTGCGCCGCTTCTAACATATCGGCGGCAATATCTTTTAAATTATCTTGACTCTCTAAATACGTCTTCAGCGCATCCATGGGATTCATACCGCTACCCACCCCCAATTCTGGCAAACGCGGACGGGCTAACTGACTGGCTAATTCGGGGCGAATCGTATAACTGTGCGCTTCACTCAAGGCTTGGTGAATTGTACTATTATCAATTAAATCCAACTGATCAGAACGGACTTTATAAATCAGCCGAACCACAGCCTCATCAATCGCTTTTTTCTTAATCGTTTTAAGTAATGCCGCTTCTGGATCAGCTTCCTCAGCCAGATTCACGTTAATCGTGCAGAATGGACGCACAGGTAAGGGACAAAACTGCCACTCAGCCTTACCTTTCTCTAGCTCAATTAACACATAACCCTTATCTTCTTTTTCCTCACTAAAATCAACCCGTTCAATACTACCCGGATAAATCACTGGTGGGTTATTGGATGGATTCAGATTTTGATGGCGGTGAACATGACCTAATGCTACATAATCAAAACACGATCGCGCCATCAGCGACAGGGGAATGGTAAAGCCTTTACCCACCGCTAAAAAACGCTCTGCCCCAAAACTAGCACGGTCTGCCATTAAATGGGCTAAGAGTATGGTTGGTGCTTGGGAATCCAGCCGCCGAATTTCTCCTTCTAAAATCGGTTCAAGGCGTTGAATTAATAACTCATTCACCTCGCCTAAAGCTAACCCTTCAGTTTCTGGGCGTGTCAGTAAACTGGAACGAGTTAACCAAGGTAAAGTAATCACTTGGACTAAACCATTCCGGGTTTGAATTTGATGAGTCGCCAAAGTATCACCAACAATAAATCCTGGCACACCTAGGGTACGATAAAGACATAAACTCGCCCCGCCATTTCCTTGGGAATGTTGGTCATGATTCCCGACTAGCAATACCGTGGGAATTTCTGCATCGACTAAGCGGCGAAATTGAGTAGCAAAGGCTTCTTGCACATAAGGTGCGGGTGTGGCGTCAGGAAAAGCATCGCCGCCAAATAAGACTAAATCCACGGCTTCAGCAATGGCGCGATCAATACATTGAGATAAAGTATTGACAAAATCTTCCAGTCGTGTGTTTAAACCCGTTTCTGGGTTAGTTCGCCCATGGGAGAAGCCACTACCCAGATGGATATCTGATAGGTGAAGAATTTTAATCATCAGCGGAAACCATTTTGACGTTGTAGGGGCAAGTTTATCTAGTTTTGTCTCCCGATCAGAGATAACATTAATACAAAACCCGTCCTGTCTCAATGTAGGGACGGATTGATATATTTTCGTTTCCCTATTGATGATAACGTTAATTCAAAACCCTGATCGACTGTAGGGGCGGGTTTCACGATTAACATTTTTTTGTCACCCCGATGTTACTAAAACCGCCCCATCCAAGGGCAAATTTCACAACTACCATTTTTTGTCACCTCGATGTCACTAAACCCGCCCCCACAAAGGACGAATGACCAATGACAAATGACAAATGACTAATCCGCAAATTGGTTAAGAATACTTGCAACGACAGACAACACAATTGAACCAATCAAGGCGTCAAGAGGTCCACTAATGGTAAACATAGCACCCGTTAGGTAGGCGACTAAGGACAAGGATATGGCATTAATCACTAACAGAAATAGTCCCAATGTCACAATCGTCAAGGGTAGAGTCAGCATGATCAGAATCGGTCTGACAATAGCATTGACAATCCCTAAGATAACCGCCGCGATCGCAGCCGTGGCAAAACTCCCGATCGCAATACCCGGTACGATGTAGGCAGTGATGATTAATGCCAGTGCCGTAAATAGCCACGTTAAGAGAAAATGTTTCATGGGTTTTGTCGAATATCACACATCCGAATTCTAACTGGCGAGACGTTCTGGTGTTTGCGGCTGTAGTAAGGATACCAATTCATTAATCCCCCGTTGTAGGTGTCGGCTGACTGTCATCGGACTCACGCCAATGTGTTTAGCGGCTTCTTTACGGGGGAGATCCCGGAAAAAGACGAACTCAATCGCCGCTTGGGTTTTGGTTTCCAGTTGCGCGATCGCACCTTGTAACTGCTGTCGGTCTTCTTCCCAGTGTTGCAAGGTTTGGTCATAACTATCCGCTAGCATATCACCCAACGTGACCGGATGATCGACATTATGACCCACCGTTAAATCTAAACTCAGGGGTAAGCGATTTTTCGAGGCTAATTTACTCTCCTGCCATTCTTGCATAGAAATATTCAGCGCTTGGGCAATTTCCGCCTCTTTTGGCGGACGTCCCAATGTAGCGGTTAACCGTTTACTGACGCGCTGTCCTTCCTGCTGAAGTTCTTGCCAACGGCGAGGAATCTTGACAATATTTCCTTTATCTCTAAGAAAATGTAGCATCTCGCCGCGAATAAATGGCACAGCAAAGGAACTAAACGCATACCCTTGATCCGGCTTAAACCGTTCAATCGCCCGAATCAAACCCAGATAGCCAAGTTGTACCAAATCGTCATACGGTTCGCTACATTGCTGGCTGACGCGATAGGCTATTTTCTTCACCAATCCACTATTTAACCGGACAAGCTGATTACGTAACTCAATGGAAGGACTTTGGGAGTACGCCATCAATAATTCCATTCCGCGAACATTAATTGATTGAGTTGTCATGATGAATAAACCAACACCTGCGCTAAGGTGTCCTCTAACAGGGCTTGAATATTTAGTCGGTAATCTTGACCCTATTGTCGAAACAGATGAACAATTCAACCATCGTTGTTTTACGGAAATTTAAAGGAGGGGTGGTGGGCGTCTCCGCAAAAATACTTAGGGTCTGCTGAATAAGTATTGTGGGGGGTAGGGAGCAGGGGAAGCAGGGGAAGCAGGGGAAGCAGGGGAAGCTAGGGAAGCAGGGGAAGCAGGGGAA
>CAKZMA010000713.1 GCA_937127375.1 uncultured Coleofasciculus sp.
GCCGTGCGCCAGCAACTCGGCTTACAGCTTTCATTAGAAGATAAGCCGCCTCGCTGTCGGGAATATGTGGAAGATAAGATTTTTGCGATTTGAAGCATTAGGGGTAAAACTTACTTGAATTTTGAGATTATCGGCAACATCATTAATATAGAAACTATAGCGGTGGGTCGTTCTATTCGAGAAGTCGAACGCTTGCGTAAAACCTATGGTTCTGGACGATGGAGAAAACTTAAAGGTACTGGAACTATTCGGTTAAATAACGGAACTATTTGTGAAGCTGAATTACACGGGTATGAAGCACACGGCATCGGCAAAAAAGAAATAAAAATTAAATTCATCTTATCGGAGTAGTTATGCAGTTTTTGAATAAAGAAAATCAATTTATGAGTATGATGATGCTGATGAAATTGTTTCTCTCAACTCTTTCTCATTCCAAATAACCCTGGCAGATATTTATGACAAAGTAGAGACGTAGCATGCTACGTCTCTACACGGTAATGTGATATCCGCCAAATCACTCATAATAAATAAAGGATGAAACCCTAGACATCAGATTTATGACCACTAATCCCGATAATCAACCCACAACTACCGAACAAACGCCGCCGACTCCCTTGCGCTGCTTGATTTCAGCCTTGATATCGAGTTCTCTGGCGATCGCGGGATACTGGCTGACAACCGCTATTGCCCAATCCTTAGCGAATAAGCCTCTACCCTCTGGGAATGTGACGGCGATTAATATTGCGATCGCGGTTCGTACCTTAGTCGTTGGTATCAGTACTCTCGCCACGGCTGTCTTTAGTCTCGTGGCTGTTGGCTTGGTGGCTTTAGCCATCCAATTGACAGTGCAACGCTTCACCCAAGGGACAAAATGATTGCTTACGGATCAACTCCTGTCTAGAGGTTGACAAATTTAAAAAAATATGTATTGTAGAGACGTTGCATGCAACGTCTCTACAAATGTGATGATGATATCACTAACTTTCCGGTAACAGCCCCTTTTGTGCCAACCACTCCCGATTATAAAGCCGCGATTGATAACGCGAACCGCTATCACAAAGCACCGTCACAATCGTATGTCCGGGTCCCATTTCTTTGGCTAAAGCTACGGCTGCACCAACATTAATTCCCACAGAACCGCCCATGAATAAACCATCTTTTTCCAATAGTTGGTAAATTACCCGCACCGCTTCTTGGTCATCAATTTGAATCGCATCATCAATCGGTACTCCTTCCATATTGGCAGTAATTCGGCTGTTACCAATCCCTTCAGTAATCGAATTCCCTTCTGTGTTAATTTCGCCCGTCTTCACGTAACTGTACAACCCACTCCCCATCGGGTCAGCCACAATCGATTTAATCTGGGGATTCTTTTCTTTCAGGAACATGGAAACCCCAGCAAATGTCCCCCCTGTCCCTGTCGCCGCCACCCAAGCATCCACTTTACCATCGGTTTGTTGCCAAATTTCGGGTCCAGTGGTTGCGTAATGTGCCTGTCGATTGGCTAAATTATCAAACTGATTTGCCCAAATCGCATTCTCCATCTCGTCGGCGGTTCGTCCCGATAGCTTAACGTAATTATTTGGGTTTTTATAGGGTACAGCCGGAACCGGACGCACTTCGGCACCTAGCGTCCTTAATGCATCCATTTTCTCTTGGGATTGAGTTTCGGGAATGATAATTAGGCACTTGTATCCCTTAGCGTTGCAAATATGCGCTAAACCAATACCCGTATTACCAGCCGTTCCCTCCACAACCGTACCACCGGGCTTGAGTAACCCTTGGTCTTCAGCATCTTGAATAATATAGAGGGCGGCGCGGTCTTTGACAGAACCGCCAGGATTAAGAAACTCAGCTTTTCCCAGGATTTCACAGCCTGTTTCTGCGCTGAAGCTATTTAATCGAATCAGAGGTGTATTGCCTACTGTGCCGACAAAGCCGTCTTTAATATCCATTTGCTTTACAAGGTTGCTGCTTTATTGTCCTTTTTCTGTACCTCCCCTGTTCCCAGAGAAGGGCGGGTTTAGTCAAGTTATTAGTTTGTGCCAAAATGTTATCGGTCAAACCCGCCCCTACAGCCCTGTTTCCAGATGCTTCTGGCATCAAGCCTGGAACATTTCTCCCCCATCTCCCCCATCTCCCAGACGTGCCATGGCACGTCTCTACTTGTTGGGTTGAGGGGTCATCCGCAGGTAAGGCTTGACTTCGGTGTAACCTTTGGGGAATTTTTCTTTCAAGACTTCTGGGTCTTTCAGAGAAGGGACAATCACACACTCATCCCCTTCTTTCCAATTCACGGGAGTGGCTACCTGATGGTGATCCGTAAGCTGTAGGGAGTCAATCACCCGCAAGATTTCATCAAAGTTGCGACCGGTGCTGGGAGGATAGGTGATGGTCAGGCGCAGTTTTTTCTGGGGGTCAATGACAAAGACGGTGCGTACCGTCACACTAGCATTGGCGTTGGGATGAATCATGTCGTACAAATCAGACACCTTTTTATCCGCATCTGCCAAAACTGGGTAGTTGACGGTCGTATTCTGGGTTTCGTTGATGTCTTGAATCCAACCCTGATGAGAATCCGCATCGTCCACACTTAAGGCGATGACTTTAGCATTGCGCTTGTCAAATTCGGGTTTGAGCTTGGCAACCTCGCCTAACTCTGTGGTGCAAACGGGTGTATAGTCAGCCGGGTGGGAGAATAACACGACCCAGCTATCCCCTGCCCAGTCATAGAAGTTGATTTCACCTTCACTAGAGGATTGTGTGAAGTTGGGGACAGTATCGCCTAATCGCAGAGCCATAGCTAATTTCCTGATTCGTTCGTCAACAGAGACAATTTTTAATCATCCCACAAAACCCCGGTTTTCCGGTAGAGTTTTAGAACTATTTAGCATTTTTCATAATTTTGGGCGGATAAGCGCCTAAACTCTTGAGGTAGGGATAGATAAGATGAGAGGATAGAAAACAAATACAGATTTTAAGTAGGGCGAGTTCCGTCCGATGTTAAGCCTGTGGACTGGTTGAGTGCCGACACCGCCAGAGTGAAGCTCCGAAGCAATCCGGATGATGTCTAAGAAGATCCAATATTGTCTAGCTTTGTCCAAGTGTTGTAGAACGGCAGTTCTCTCTTGGTCTTCAATGTGTCTGAGTAAGGAGGAGAGTTAATGAAACGATTGGTTCGTGTGTTAGTGGTATGGGGACTGTTAGTGGGCTGCTTAGGATGGTTGGGTTTCTCCCAAAGCGCGATCGCAGCACCAATGTCCTGGACTCCAGGCGTGTCCTTGAGTAACGCGCTCCAGAATGGGGCACCGATGTTACTTGCCGATGAGGAGTTACGCAATCCAGCCGATGCCAAGCTGGAAACAGAGTTTGGTCAAAAGCTGGATTTGAACAATACTCATATCCGAGCGTTTCGCAAGTATCGGGGGATGTTCCCGACGTTAGCGTCATTGATCATCCAGAATGCTCCCTACGACGATGTAGAGGAAGTGCTGGAGATTCCCGGATTGACTGATCGGCAAAAGCAGGTGCTAAAAGACAATCTGGATGCATTCACTGTGACCGATACAGCGGACGTTTACAACGGAGGTGACGACCGCTACAATCCCGGCGTCTACTAAACTCGGATAATTCCGGAAATTCCTAGTTCAACCCACTCCTGTTGGGGGTGGGTTATTTTTTACATAAGTTCCCTATTCCCCATTCCCCATTCCCTGTTCCCTAATAATTAAATGATTTCTGTTCCTGACAATTCTCAATCGCCACTCCATCAGCCAACCCAGTTTGATGTCGTCGTTGTAGGTGCTGGCGCGGCTGGACTTTATGCCGCCCTCTGTTTACCCGATCGCTTAAATGTTGCACTGATAACCAAAGATACTCTATCCATCGGTGCCAGTGACTGGGCGCAGGGCGGTATTGCGGCGGCTATTGCTCCTGGAGATTCCCCAGTGTTGCATGTTGAGGATACACTTCGGGCAGGGGCGGGGCTTTGTGACGCTGATGCTGTGGAGTTTTTGGCTCAACAAGCACCCGATCGCATTCGCTCGTTAGTGGAGATGGGGGTGACGTTTGATCGACGGGGGGAGCAGTTAGCGTTAACCTTAGAGGCGGCTCATTCTCGTCCCCGGGTTCTCCATGCGGCAGATACCACGGGGCGGGCTGTAGTTAGTACGCTTACTGCCTTAGTTTTGCGCCAAGCTAATATTACAGTGCTTGAGCGAGCATTTGCTTTATCTGTCTGGCTGAATCCTGACACGGGTGATTGTCAAGGTGTCCAACTCATGTATCAGGGTCAAATCAGTTGGAGACGGGCGGGTGCAGTTGTCCTGGCTACAGGAGGCGGCGGTCAAGTCTTTGCCCAGACGACGAATCCCGATGTCAGTACCGGAGATGGAGTTGCGATCGCATGGCGGGCGGGGGCGATTCTCAGAGACTTGGAATTTGTCCAATTTCATCCCACAGCTTTAACCAAACCGGGAGCGCCTCATTTTCTGATCAGCGAAGCGGTGCGGGGAGAAGGGGCGCATCTGGTGGATGATCAGGGACACCGTTTTGCCTTTGAGTATCATCCTGATGGCGAACTTGCGCCCAGAGATGTGGTGAGTCGAGCGATTTTTAGTCATTTACAGAAAACTAAACCTGATCCAGCCACCAGTCATGTTTATTTAGATTTGCGCCCCATTCCTGATGATCAGATTCGCCACCGATTTCCGAATATTATTCAAGTTTGTCAGCAATGGGGGGTTGATGTATTTCGGGATATGATTCCTGTCGCCCCCGCCGCTCATTACTGGATGGGGGGAATTGCTACGGATTTAATCACATGTACCTCTATTCCTAATTTATATGCCGTGGGTGAAACGGCGAGTACGGGTGTTCATGGTGCGAATCGTCTAGCCAGTAATTCCCTATTGGAATGTATTGTATTTGGCGCTCAGTTGGGGGAATT
>CAKZMA010000714.1 GCA_937127375.1 uncultured Coleofasciculus sp.
TACATCAAGCATCTTGCTCGCTACTAATACCCAATTTAAATGCATGACAGCTTATCAGGGAAAATGTACCATTGCTACCCCGGCTCCCTCTGCTCCCAGACGTTCCGGTGGAACGTCTCTACATGGCTCCCTCTGCTCTCTTCCCCTACCACAACACTTATTCAGCAGCCCCTAAATATAGCAAGTCTAAATAGGTTGTGGAACTTGTAAAAGTTTTGACCATTGCTATACCTTGGTTTCCAGGTTATCACCTTTTACAACTCAAATAGAATTGCCATATATGTGTTAATTTTTGTAAAAATACTCGCTATAATCGCCATATACGCTGTAACCTAAGCAAAGAAACAAATAATTGTTAAACAATTAATTCAAGTACTCCATAGCTCCCTAGGTTTAGACTAAACATAAATGACAGCAATGGTGTTAGATAAAAAAAAATCAATTCAAGAAATTGTCCAAGATATTGAGCAAAATAATATTGCTGTTGCTGTCGAAAAAATACGTCAAAAAGCTGCCACCTCTTGTCAACTTCCAACGACTTGGCTACTCAAAACAGCAGATGCCATAGAAACTGAAAACTGGAGTATTTTGTCTGAAAGCTTTGTCAACATGGATTTTATTGGTGAGGATGGTTATTTCTTAATCGTTGCACCTTACCAAATCAATCGAAAACGTAAAAAAAATGTCTGTTTAAGCGCCATTTACGGACAAATACACCAGAACGATGAGCCATCCATTGAACAACTCGAAAATTTGGTTCTGGAAAAATTTGGAACACAAAGGGAAGCGATACCCATAAACCTTTCGTTTACTGAAATAGCCAGTTGTGGTAACGTCAGAGGTGAAGCCGGTGAAGCCTTCATTGTTCCCAATGGATGGTCTTTTACTCAGGGTGCTTCCGGTCCGGCATTAAACAATGCCAAAGAACAGCAACAACGTTTTTTCGGGTCTAGCTACCAATGTATCCGAACCGTCTTTGAATCGGAAACAGCTAATTTACTATTAGCTCCCTTGGTAGATGAAATAAATAGTCAACGGTATCGTCATATAGACACTCAAGTTCATGAAGCTGGACATGGGAGTGGTTTGGGACTGGATTTCAAAATCAAGCAGAACCTTTTGCCTAACTATTCCTATAGTGGTGTAGAGGAATGGCGAGCTGATAGCCTAGGGTTTGAGTTTGCCGCTTGTCTTTTACCATCAGAAGAAGCCGGGAAATTAATCGCTGTCAATTTCTGTATTCGCTTTGGCTTAGATGCTCATCGAGCAGGAGGTATTGAAAAAGACGTGGATGTTTATGCGAGTCTAATTAGCTTGGAACATCTTTTTCAAAATGATGCGATTTATGTGACTCAAAATGGTCAAATGGCTTTGCGAAATTTGAGTTATTCTGGGTTACTACAAGCCGTGGAACTTCATCGTTCAAAAGCATTATCGCTAACCCGAAGAGAGTTAAACCTTAAAAGTCTTACAGGTATTTTTTCTCTGTACAACATCGACATTCATCCATCCACTCAATCAGTCTTTCAGGGGCTGATTCGGGAGCGGTGTCAAGGAATTTGGACTGAGTTACAGTAGTCAGGTTCACCTTTAGTGATAGAGTAGCTACAGGGGATTCATTTTGATCGGGTACAGGATTCAGTCCAGAGCTAGCTATAATCTGGCTATGTAGGAGTGTTGAATTCAGATAAAATGTCTAAACAAGAAATTGTTATTACAGCTACATTTACCAGCGAACCTGTTGCGGATTCACTGTCCTATTGGCTCAAGGAAATAGGCGTTGCTTATTCAATAGAGTTTGCTCCTTACAATCAGGTATTTCAAGAACTACTCAATCCAGCCAGTCTTTTAGCCAGCAATCAAAATGGCGTTAATGTAATTTTGGTTAGATTTGAAGACTGGGAAGGAACGAAGAATCGTCTCAAACTGAGAGTGAACAAGGTTCTCAAATCACAAATTTTGGGCGATCGCTTACGTCACACCTTACCCAATCACCTAGAAATTGCCCATCTTAATCAGTATGAAACGGAGTATCTGTACCAAGAGATCTTTGTCGATCATGTCTATTTAAAGCATGGAATTGTCTTCAATGAAGACGACTGTATCCTCGATGTCGGAGCGAATATTGGTCTGTTCACCTTATTTGCTCAACAAAAATCACCAAAAGGGACGATTTACGCATTTGAGCCAGCCCCCCACGCCTTTGACAAGCTACAGACGAATGCCAAACTCTACTGTCAAAATACTCATCTTTTTAATTGTGGATTAGGGAGTGAACCGAGAGAAGAAACTTTCACGTTTTACCCTCGTTCATCAGTTGTCTCAAGTTTTGCAGCGGATACAGAACAAGATGAAAAAGCCATTCGCTCAGTCATTGTCAATAAGCTCAAACGCGATAATTCTCTAGATGAAGAGTCTGGGGAACGCCTAGCTGATCAATTTATCAAGGATAGACTGGAGCGAGAAACCTATCAAGCGCAGGTGCGAACGCTTTCAGAAATTATCGAAGAATATAAGATTGAAAAGATTGATTTACTGAAACTCGATGCTGAAAAAAGCGAGTTAGCAATTCTCCAAGGAATTAAAGAGAATCACTGGACAAAAATTCAACAGATAGTCATGGAGGTGCATGACCAAGAAGGCAGTATAATTAAACAAGTGATCAGCTTGCTGGAAGACAAAGGCTTTAAACTTGTTGTCGATGAAGAGTCGCTGCTGCACGGTTCAGGACTGTTTAATATCTACGCCACTCGCCTCAACCCAAAGCCAAATCCCCAATCACAGCAAGTCGGACAAAATGCAACTCAAATCGAGCAAACAATCAAGGAGTTTGGCAGTGCTTTGAAAACAGCACAGGCGCGATCACTTAATCCCTATTTAGTCTGTATCTGTCCCCCTTCTCCAACGACTGATCCAGCGGTTGAATTGTTACATGAAAAAAGGCAAGAACTGTTAGCCGAAACGATTAAAACTGTCAGGGGTATACACCTGATCAAAAGTCAAGACTTGAACCGGATCTATCCGGTAAAAGACTATTATGATCCCTACGGAGACGAACTCGGACATATTCCCTACACGTCCACTTGGTTCTGTTCCCTGGGGACGATGCTGGCGCGAAAACTATTGGCGTTGACAACCTCTCCCTACAAGGTGATTGCCCTTGACTGTGACTATACTCTATGGCAGGGGGTTTGTGGGGAGGATGGCGTTGCTGGCGTAACCATTACTTCCTCATTTCGAGCCTTACAAGAATTTATCATTGAACAGCAAAAATCAGGAAAGTTGATTTGTTTATGTAGCAAGAATCAAGAAGAGGATGTTTTCGCCGTCTTTGAGCAACATCCAGATATGTTGCTCAAACGCGAGCATCTAGTCAATTGGCGGATTAACTGGCAATCGAAATCAGAGAATTTGAAGTCTTTAGCGGCTGAATTGCAACTGGGTTTAGATAGCTTCATTTTCATGGATGATAACCCCGTTGAATGTGCTGAAGTCAGGGCTAACTGTCCAGAAGTCCTGACATTACAACTTCCTCAAGACAGCGATCGCATCCCCCAATTTTTACAGCATATTTGGGCGTTCGACCAACTCCAAGTCACTCAAGAAGACCAACAAAGAACCCGTCTCTATCAACAGAATGTCCAGCGTCAGCGTTGGCAAGAAGAGTCTTTTTCCTTTCGGGATTTTATCACCCAACTGAACTTAGAGATCGAGATTTCTCCCCTAGAAAGCGAACAACTGGCGCGGGTGGCTCAACTGACCCAACGAACGAATCAATTTAACCTGACAACTATTCGACGCTCTGAAGCCGAAATTCAACACCTTTTGAATTCAGGACAATTAGACGGTCGAGGGGTTAGCGTAAAAGACCGCTTTGGCGATTATGGTTTAGTGGGTTTATTATTATTTGACACGCAAGACAATGCAATAGTTATCGATACATTTTTACTCAGTTGTCGGGTACTGGGTCGCGGTGTAGAACATAAAATGCTGGCTTATCTGGGAACTCTTGCCCAAGAAAAGGGAGTAGAACAAGTCGATCTTTCCTATAAACCCACCTCGAAGAATCAACCAATTCTTGATTT
>CAKZMA010000715.1 GCA_937127375.1 uncultured Coleofasciculus sp.
CCAGTTTTGGTTTTAACTTCTTCTCCGGTTTCTGGACTGATAATAATTCCGATATCAGTAATTCCAGCGGCGACGATAGCTTCAATCCCATACCATAAAATTGGTTTATTGGCAACGGGTACGAGTTGCTTTGCCCCGGTATACGTTAGGGGGCGTAGTCGCGTTCCTTTTCCGCCGGAAAGAATCAGTGCTTTCATTGGATTTGCTGAGATTGGCTGGAGTGGCTGGTGTTGATGGAGAGGCACTAAAGTACCCACTACGAGCGCGGCACACCATCTAAGATTATATCCTCAGTGTCTAAGATAAACTATTCGCCCCATACTGCCTATGGACTTTACATAAACTTAAAGGGGAAGGTCAGACCAGAGGTCTTTCAGAGGTGAATCCCTTATCACCACGGCAATATCTGCTTGTTGTTCCGCCGTTAGCTGGGTTTTCCACTTAGACATACTGGTATGGGGATCGCGATAGATACTGAAGTACGTTTTAGATTGAGTCGCATATTGACGTTCGCCGGACGTTGATTCATGGATAAAATCGCGAGTGGTTTGACCCACGTCCCAACCCACGAAGTCAAAAATTTCAGTAATTTTGCCATGGGGATCATGACATAAATCTTCATAGACCACCACTAATCCCTGGTCATAAGAACGAGTATACTCAACTAAAGGTTCGACTTGGAGACGCCAGATCACAGCTTCTAGTTGAACAGGGGACATTTCCTCCAAGCGATCGCGAAACTCAGCTAGGAAATTGCCCCCAACTGCGTCCATTGACCGACGTATACGCTCGACTTGCTCTAAAGCAGATAGTTTGTTGATAAAATTGAGGTCTCGCCCCTTGATGATCGAAGCAATTCGACCGTAGGGGTTGCGAATCATGGCAATCAGCTTAGGTTGCAGGACTTCACCCAAGCGAGGTAAGAGGGAGTTAGGGAAATTTACATCTTTAATCAGAATTGGATGCTGTGGCGTGAGTTTAGTTTGTCCATACCACTCGTATAAAGATTTCCAACCCTTGATTCGGTTACCTAAACGATAAAGTAAGTACAGTAGGTGGGGATTTTGCCAACGGAAACTCTTGGTTGGAAATGGGGGTAAATCGACCTCATGGTAACACTGACAACAGAGCCATTCAAAGCGGCGGCACAATTGCCCCCCATCCCCCGATCGCAACTCCTTTTTCCAATCTTTGTAAAGGCGCGATCGCATAAAGGGTTCGTATTTATAACTACAGTGTTCGTAGGTATTCATTATCTGACCCAGCCATGTCGTCCCTGAGCGACCTGGACCTGTAATTAAAATATAGTTAAATGGAGAACCCGTCTGAGTCACTAGATTGTTTTGAGTTTTGAGTGTGTGTAGGGATTCTTTCCACTACTATGAGGATGCTTCGCTTTTGTTGCACGGAAGAAGGGGAACCGGATTGTCTTGCTCCCCTCTCCCCGGCGTGGGAGAGGGGCTGGGGGTGAGGGGTTGAGTTTAAGTTGACACGGATGGTCGCTGAACTAGCGTTAAGAGAACAGCCTATTACTTTTATCGACTCGCCCTCCGGATAGATATAGATCATTTATTTCCGGAAAGTTGTTTAAGCATCTGCCGCAACCCTGTACGCCAATGGGGAGGATGATGTCCTAAAATGGCTGATATCTTCTGAGTAGAGAGAACGGAATAAGCTGGACGTGGTGCTGGTGTCGGATATTCAGCCGTGGTAATTGGCACAACCTGCTTAACCTGTAACGGGAAACCCATCTGCTGGGCTTCCTCAAATATAGCCACAGCAAAATCATACCAACTGATCGCACCGCTATTGGTAAAGTGGTAAATGCCAGAGTCTATAGGATGTTGAACGAATTGCGCGATCGCACTTGCCAAGTCCCCTGTCCAAGTTGGTGTTCCCACTTGATCCACCACCACTCGCAGTTCCTCACGTTCCGCCCCCAGTCTCAGCATGGTTTTGACAAAATTGCCTTTCCCTTGCGCCCCATAAACCCAAGCGGTTCTCAGAATAATCGCGCGATCGCAGTTTTTTAGCACCCCTTGTTCTCCTAAACGCTTTGATTGACCATAGGCATTAATCGGATCAGGTGTATCGTCTTCAGTATAGGGTGTATTTTTGCGCCCATCAAAGATATAATCAGTGGAAACGTGAATTAAGGCTGCCCCTAACTCTTGGGCGGCTTCTGCCATAATCGTGGGCGCTGTACCATTGATCGCATTTGCCCGTTCGGTTTCGGTTTCAGCTTTATCCACGGCGGTATAAGCAGCAGCATTAACAATCAGATTGGGTTGAACTTCACCAATAACCTGGCGAATTTTATCGGGTTGAGTTAAATCCAACTTGTGGCGGTCAACCCCCATCACCTCTCCTAGGGGAACCAGGGTGTGTTGTAGTTCACTCCCCAGTTGTCCAGCTATACCTGTGAGTAATATTCGCGTCATGGATAAACTTCCGCTGTTTTCAAGGGTTGCCCAGCTTGGTCTTTTGCCGATAAGATAGGATCTGTGGTCAAATTCCAATCAATTCCCAAGTCTGGGTCATTCCAGAGTAATGTTCTTTCGTGTTGGGGAGCGTAATAGTCAGTCGTCTTATACAGTACCTCAGCTACCTCAGAAACAACTAAGAAACCATGGGCAAAACCCGCTGGAATCCAAATCTGTCGCTTATTTTCCGCACTCAGCAGAAAGCTAACCCATTGTCCAAACGTGGGAGAACTTTGGCGAATGTCTACCGCCACATCCAATACAGTCCCCACGATAGCTCGAACTAACTTCCCCTGGGGTTGCTGGATTTGATAGTGTAGCCCCCGGAGAACGTTTTGGACTGAACGCGAATGATTGTCTTGGACAAAGGCTGCGCCTATATTGGCTTTCTCCGTAAACGCTTTCTGGTTGTAGCTTTCTAAGAAAAAACCACGGTCATCCTGAAAGACGCGAGGTTCAATAATTAAGACGTCTGGAATTTTACTAGGGATAATGTTCATTTATACCTATTGTAGACAAGTTAACCAATCAATTAAATTTCAGCTTAATCCAACTTCAGGAGGATGAAAGTCTGTCATTATCTAGTTTATCCTTCTTTAATCCCTCTGGCATCCCCAGGGTACAAGTAACAGACAATCCTTTTTCTCTAAAACTTTATTTTAAGATTTGTTGAAAATCATAAATAATATACAAGGTATAGATTACAATTACTTAGAAGCCAAGAACGGGTAGACGTTTGCTCTCATTCTCGTTCAGTAAAAATCGGAAAAAGCGATGAAAGAATCATTGTGGGTCTATCTTAAAGAAGCCGTTCCGCGTGAATACAAAAGTAAGTACAGAAGGCAATACAAGCAATTCAGAAAGTTGACAGCAGAACCTTTCATTACACTGAGACGATTTTCGCTGAACTTTCGAGAACTTCCTCCCATAGTTGAGCCAATTTTTATCGTCGGAACTGCTAAAGGAGGAACGACTCTCTTAGGGGAATGTATGGGACAGCATCCCAATATCTGCCATCCCAGTTATGCTAATTTTGAGCTATCACCAGAGTGGTGTCAGTTAGCTAATATCGATATTGCTGCACCCTCAACTAAAAAAGAACATTGTCCTCCCCTTTATGCAGAGGATGTGACTGAAGAAATTTGTCAAAGCGTGAGAGAGGGCTTTGCCCGGATCATGATCGAGGAAGGTGGGAGCAAAAATACGCGCTTTTTAAACAAAAGTCCCCATTTATGGAATAAACTGCCTTTTGTGCATGGCATTTTTCCAGATGCCCATCTCGTTGTTTCTAGCCGCGATATTGTCAGTAGTGTCGCTAGCCTCAAGGAAACGTGGGCTAAATTGGAAAAAGTTATCGGTGGTTTAAAGCATTATCTTCCTGAAGATTCCCAACACTGTTGGAGTTGTATTTGGCCCAACTATTCTAGCCCAATTGAACCAGAGCGGACTTTTCCGGGTGGAGATGTTTCTGTATTAGCGGATTATTGGTTGCGAGTCTACCAAACCATTGATGAACAAGCTTCTGAGTTCAATGCCGTTTTTCCGGTGCGAAATCGGGAGTTTGCCAAGAATCCTGACGTAGTTTTCTCTCAACTCCACCA
>CAKZMA010000716.1 GCA_937127375.1 uncultured Coleofasciculus sp.
ATGATACGCTTTACCAGTCTTCCCAAGATTGGCATGAAGGACAGCATAACCTATTACCTTGGTGGGAATATTTTTTGGGAGTTATGGTGCTGTCAGCGTATCGGGAGTTTGAGACAAGGGTGGGAGTCGTTACTTCTGCGAGGGGAACAGTTCGTAGTAGGCACTAAAGTGCCAGAAGCGCTTAAGCGCTTACTACAAACTCTAAAATCGATAACTCAACAGTTTAATCATCGCACCATCCTGGGGCAAATCTGAGGGTTTCAACGTCAGCATATCACTGTTCACCCGACTTACAGGCATTCCCTCCATCACCGTTAAAAACTCATCCACCGGTTCAATCCCATAGTCGCCCTGACAGGTTTCATCCGCTGCTTGGGTACGGAAATGAGTTGGGACTACCATCTTCGGATTCAACACCGCGATCGCGTCTTTCGCCTCCCTCGGATTATAGGCTTTAATACTGCCACCCACAGGCACAAATGTTACATCCGGACGCCCCATAAGGATTTTCTGCTCAATTTCAATCGGTGCAGCCGCCCCACCTAAATGGAGAAGTTTAATCCCACTTTGCTCCCATTGCCATGCCACATTATTCCCCAATCGGCGTCCCCCGTAGCGATCATGAGGAATACTAATCCCTTGGAATCGAATCCCCCCAATTTGATAAACGCCCGGTTGAAAGAGGATACGCGGATTTCCTGGCAATCCCTCAGCCGCACCTTCATCCAACAACTGAGAACTAATTAAAACCAAATCAGACTCTACTTTTGGTGGACGATAGCCTGCTGTACACCCGACTGTGCGAAACGGATTCACCAAAATCCGCATCCCTCCACCTGTAAACAAAAAGCAGGTATGTCCTAACCACTTAACTGTCAGTGTTCCACTCGCCGACTGCGCCTCAGCCGACTTAAATTGTGAAGCCAATGTCGTTCCTAAAGTGCCAAGCACCCCTGCACCCACGTAGCGCATCAACTGTCGCCGTTTCATCGTTAGTTAATCAATACTCCTCAAATTTAAGCTAGAACCATCGGGTTTTGAGTCGATGCTGGAAGAGAAACGAGGAAATTTTGCAATAACTGTTTACCGCAATCGGTCAAAACACTCTCTGGATGAAATTGGACGCCTTGAAGGTGGGGATAGTTCCGGTGTCTCACCCCCATAATGGTGCCATCTTCCACCCAAGCCGTAATTTCCAGTACGTCTGGACAGGTTTCTCGCTCAATCACCAGACTGTGATATCGAGTGGCGATAAAGGGATTGGGTAAATTCTGGAAAACACCAACACCGTTGTGATAAATTTCCGAGGTTTTGCCATGCATCAACACAGAAGCGGAGATAATCTTGCCGCCAAAGACTTGACCAATACTTTGATGACCCAAACAAACACCTAAGATGGGTACAGTTGCCCCAAGCTGGTGAATTAACTCACACGAGATCCCGGCATCATCTGGGCGTCCGGGTCCTGGGGAAATCACGATCCCATCAGGATTTAATTGGCGCAGTTGATCTAGGTCAATTTGGTCATTGCGGTATACCTGAATATCCGTGGCAATCGGTAATGTGAACCCAAGTTCCCCTAGATACTGCACCAAGTTATAGGTAAAACTGTCGTAGTTATCAATGACTACAATCAAAATTTACACTCCTGGGTAGCTTACCCTAACCACGACAAAACATTACACTTTAATTTAAGTTAAAAAAATAGCTTAGCGTATCAGTAACAGGATACGAGTCACCAAGGGCGGTAAAAGTAGGGAACCCGCAACAAGTAGGGCTGCGATCGCGGAGATGAGAACTGCACCTGCCGCACAGTCTTTGGCAACTTTTGCCAGCTTATGATAGGACTGTTTAACGGTTAAGTCAACCACCGCCTCAACTGCTGTATTCAGCAATTCCAGAGTCATCACTAACCCACTGGTTAAGCCAATTACGGCAATTTCCACAGGCGTTAACTCTAACCAAATCGCCAAGGTAATTGCTACTGTGCCAATCAGGGTATGAATACGGAAGTTCCGCTGGGTGACAAAGGCATAGCGTACTCCCGCCCAAGCATATTTAAAACTGACCAACAGGGTTGGGGCAATGCACCAAGCCAAGTCTCGTTTAAAGCTCTGATTCGGGTCAGACTCTGGCGGATTTGGCAGTGACAAGTTATGCACTATTGACCGGGAACTTGGAAGTAGGTATTGAGAATTGGGAGAGTGAGTATTGTTATAAACCATGGGGATTGAATTCCATTGCTAGTGATGAACTGACACCGAATCCAGTGTCATTATACGGGTAACGTCAAGTTGACAATCTGGAGTAAAACCTGCTGCTGGTTTAGCATTCGTTGCAAGCTTTCCTCGTCCGGATGATCCCACCCTAAAAGATGTAGCAACCCATGGGTTGCTAACCAAGCCAGCTCTATACTCAAGGGATGACCCTGATGTTGGGCTTGGCGATAAGCGGTTTCCACTGAAATGACGACATCACCTAGGTAGACTAATTCAGCCGCTTGCATGTCTGGAGGTATCTGAGGCGAGTTTACCTCTAATGCGGCAAAGGTGAGTACATCAGTGGGTTGATTTTTGTGGCGGAACTGAGAATTAAGTGCCTGAATTTCTGCGTTATCAGTCAGGCGTAGTGTCAGTTCATGCGTCGGCGCTGGCGGACTATCGGGGTGCAGTGTTTCTAGCCATTGGCTGAACCAATGTTCCCAAGTGGAGGTGGAAATTGGGTTCGTCAGGGAATTTGCTTCCGGAGTCGCTGACTGGGAGGCTTCAAAGAAACAATCCTGCACTATTAGTTCGATATTCACTTGTGCCGCCTCTGTTGTGAGATGAGTTGTGAGATGAGTTGTGAGATGAG
>CAKZMA010000717.1 GCA_937127375.1 uncultured Coleofasciculus sp.
CGCGACTGACATCAGTCCCGCTGAAGCCACGGAATTAGCGACTGCAACTTTTGCCCCGGAAACTATTCAAGTGAGTGTGGTTGGCGAAGTGATAGAACCAGGACTGGTAGAAGTCCCCCCTAATACTCCATTGAATCAGGGACTGCTCGCTGCTGGTGGGTTTGACCCCAAGCGAGCCCGTAAACATTCTGTCGAACTGATTCGCCTCAACCCCGATGGTACGGTTTCCCAGCGCACTATCCCCATTGATTTTGCCCAAGGAATTAATGAGCAAAGCAATCCCCGCCTCCAGAATAATGACATCATCGTCGTTAACCGCTCTGGCACTGTTCAGGTAACCGACGCGATTAGCACCATTCTCGAACCGATTAATCCCTTTGTCGGAGTCCTGCGAATATTTCAAGTTTTGGGCATCTTAGAATGAATGGCACTGATTGTAGAGTTTGTAGTAAGCGCTGTCTTCGCTTCTGGCACTAAAGTGCCTACTACGAACCCAGCTTAAGTCAGTAACATACATCTTGGGATAGCCCTGAGATGAAATTGACCCAACTTTGAGCAGAGTAAATTCATAGAATAGAAATAGGCAGACGTTATAATGACTGCTTTAACCCTGGCTCAAGCGGGTAGAGACGATGTTCTGGCTGCCAATTGCCTAAGACTCTAGAGGTGCTATTGATGGATACCGACTATAATTTCCCACCCCTGTCATCTCAACCCAATGGTAAATCCCTTCAGATGCAGCATGGGAACTCGACGAGTGAACCCGACGACAGTCAAGGACAAACCCTAGACTTAAACTGGCTGTTTGCGGTGGTCAAACGGCGCGTTCCCGTTATGGCGGGTGTTGCCATCAGCTTAACCGTCGTGATTGGTGGCTTCATCGTCTGGAAATCCAAAACGACGCCCCCAACCTATGAAGGTTATTTTCGCCTCTTAGTTGAACCGGCTACGGCTCAAGCACGTCTGGCTGAGCAATTTTTGATGTCGCAAACGAGTGAAGATCGCCGAATTCAAGGCGTCCGGATTGATCAATCCTCCTTGGACTACGAAACTCAAATTCGAGTATTACGCAGTCCTAAACTGCTCGAACCCATTCTGGAACAAATTCAAACCCAGTATCCAGATATTACCTATGAGGTGATGACGAGTAAGCTGGGGATTAGCCGGGTTAGTTACGAAGAAGACGGCAAGGAACGGGGAACAAAAATTTTACAAGTCAGTTACCGGGATCAGGAAGCCAAGGAAATTCAATTTGTTCTGGATCAACTTGCCAACGCTTATCTCAAGTATTCTCTAGATGAACGCCAAACCAGTCTCCGTCAAGGCATTGATTTCCTGGAAAAACAGTTGCCCGATTTAAATGCCCAAGTTAACGAACTGCAAAAACAACTTCAAACCTTACGACAGCAGTACAACTTTATCGATCCCGAAGATTCAGGCAATATGCTGTCTCAACATGCTCTGTCGATCAAACAAGATCGACTAGACACTGAAGCCCAACTAGGACAAAAGCGAGTCCTCTATGCCACTCTCCAAAAGATATTTGAGGACACGAATGGCGTGCAACTCCTGACGAAGGAGGGTCAAGGCTATGGAACAATCATCGGGGAACTCCAAGGAATAGAAGCTCAAATTGCCACTAATTCATCCCTTTATCGTGAAGATAGCGCACCGATGCAGATTTTGCGTGAACAGGAGCAAGAACTGAGTCGTTTATCCAGAGAAAAAGCCCAATCTATCTTACAAGAGGTTGCCGGGGAAATTCAAGGATTAGAAGAACAATATCAAAGAATTCTCGAAGTTGAAAATCAGGTCAATCAACAACTGCAAAACTTCCCCAACGCGGCACGCCGCTATAACGATTTGCAACGAAAATTAGAGGTGGCTACCGATAACTTGAAAGAATTTCTCAAAAAACGGGAAGCCTTGAGACTGGACACGGCTCAACAGGAAGTGCCTTGGCAGCTCATCGAAGGACCAAAGATTCCTCGCCATCCCAATGGTATGCTTATGGAGGTTGAAGCCACACAAACAAAGCGCCAAGTCGCGATCGCCATGATTCTCAGTTCGTTACTAGGCATTGGTATCGGTTTTATGATTGAGATTCTTCACACCGTCTTTCACACACCTGAGGAAATCAAGGGTGCGACAAAATTGCCAATCTTGGGTGTGATTCCGATGACCAAGAAACTCAAGAAACTGCCTCAGAAGCTGAATCAACTGGCGGTTGTTGCTCAAGTGGCTGACTCATCCCCTGAAAAAAAGCGTCTCCTCTTTGCGGGTCATGGCAATCAGACAAATCAATACAGCACGTCTCCCTTCATGGAAGCGTTCCGTTCACTCTACACGAATATCCGCTTGCTGAATACTAAAAAGAAAAAGCCGATTCAATCGTTAGCGATTAGTTCAGCTATACCAGGTGACGGGAAAACGACGGTTGCGGTGTACTTAGCCAAAACTACAGCAGCAATTGGTCAGCGGGTTCTCCTAATAGATACAGATTTACGGGTTCCTCAGCTTCACAATCGGTTAGACTTGTCCAATATCAAGGGACTTAGTGATATCATCACCACAAACGTACCGTTCAATGAAGCGATCCAGAAATCTCCCCTCGATGACAACTTATTTGTTTTAACGGCGGGTCAAGCCTTATCTGACCCAATCAAGCTGCTGTCCTCTGATAAAATGCAGTCTCTCATGGATCAATTTTCCACTCAGTTTGACCTGGTAATTTACGATACACCACCGTTGCTGGGGTTAGGAGATGGTAACCTGCTAGCGGCTCAGGCAGATGGGACGTTACTCGTTGTAGCCATAGATAAGACAGACCGTGCCTTGATTACAAAGGCATTCGATGGGTTAAAAATTGCCGGAGCGTCTATTTTAGGGATTGTTGCTAATAATGCTAAAGCAGAGGAAACGGCATCTTATGCGTCCTATCGCCGACAAGCCGTGCGATAGTTGTAAAAGAAATACCTAAAATTTCTGTTGAACTCACTGAAGTTTTGCCTGACGCTTCACGCTCATCATCACCAACCAGATTGTACTCCCTAATACTACAACAATGCGATATTGCAATAATAGATTGTTGTGAATAAACTTCATGAGCAGATTGCGCGGGAAAAGTATAGTAAATAGCAATCCTAGACCAACCCAAGTCGCTTTTGGCTGATTATGTATATAGCGCCAGAATGCCGTTACCATAGGTGCTAATGCCACTAAATCATAATGATGTGCGAAACCAAACAGTAAAGCAATTG
>CAKZMA010000718.1 GCA_937127375.1 uncultured Coleofasciculus sp.
TTATTCAACTAAACGAATACTATTTACTATAAGCCATTAGTAGTACTAATGTCCTATCTGGGTTCAGTTAAATGAGTTTTGTGTAGGGGCGGGTTTCACGATTAACGGTTTTGACCTCACCCAGATGTAAGTAAACCCGCCCTGACTTAAACATAGGTTTTACCCCTGCGCTCCCTCATGGGGATTGGGCGAAGCATTCGCGTCGAAACTTGGGTAAAAAACCGATAGATATGGGCACGAATGCTTCGCCCCTACGAATGTATTTCCTCCTGTACCCCCGCGCCCCTCTGCTGGCTTAATCCGCGCCTAAAAGACTAGCGAGTAACGCTTTCTGGGCGTGCATTCGGTTTTCGGCTTGATCCCATATCCGCGATCGCGAACCTTCCATCACCTCGTCAGTAATCTCTTCGCCTCGGTGGGCGGGCAAACAGTGCAAAACGATCGCATCCTTTGCCGCTAAACTCAAAAGTTGTTCATTGACCTGGTACGGTAAAAAGACTGGAATTCGTGCATCGGCTGACGACTCCTGACCCATACTTGCCCAGACATCGGTATAAATCACATTAGCGCCTTTAACGGCTGAGGCAGGATCATCCGTAATCGTCACTTCACTGTTGACCGCCAGTTGTTTAGCTCGATCTACAATTAAACTATTCGGTTGGTAAGCTGATGGTGTGGCAACTCTGACATTCATCCCCATGAGGGCGCATCCTACCATGAGTGAGTGAGCCACATTATTACCATCTCCCAAGTACACTACCGTCGCACCCGCTAGTGAGCCGAAGCATTCTTGAATCGTCAACAAGTCTGCCAAGACTTGACAAGGGTGTTCTAAGTCAGTCAGGGCGTTGATAATCGGAATCTGAGCATACTCAGCAAAGGTTTCTAGTTCTTTTTGCTCGAAGGTGCGAATTGCCAGGATGTCCAGATACCGATCCAAGACCCGGGCTGTATCTACCACAGGTTCTCCCCTCCCCACCTGGGTGACATTGGGGTTCAAGTCAATCACTTGACCCCCCAGTTGGTACATTGCCACCGAAAAACTGACTCGGGTTCGGGTCGATGCCTTATAAAACAAAAGCCCTAACACCTTATTGCATCGCAGGTTAACCTGACCGGTTTTCAACTGGATAGCTAGATGCAACAGTTCGTGAATTTCATCCGCACTCAGGTCAGCTAAACCTAACACGTCTCGTCCTTGTAATACCGTCATGTTCCTTCTCCGATGACTCAGTGGATCGGCGCTTGCCAGAAAGCACGTTGGCTGAGGTAATCTCACCCAGCACCAATTTTTACCGATGTCAGTCTCCTACGGCTACCCAGGTTTTGGCAAGAAGCACCGTGCTAAAAATTTAGCAGATTTTTATCGGATCAGTTTAATTTTGAGGCGGATGATGTAGAATAATAGTTTTTTTTCGGAAGCGTTGAGAACCGATCGCCAATACCAACTCTCGATCCCCTGTAGATTCTGTGAGTTGGCATTGACTTGATTAAATCGATGCATTTAACCCTCCTAAACTCTAAACCTTATGAAACGCTCCGTCATCCTTCTCTGTGTCGTTGCCATTATTAGTACCAATCTTGGTTTTTTCTATCTGGCATCTGGGTATCTTACTGAAGAATTCTATCCCACTCAGAAACTCCTCTGGCTGGTTTTGAGCTTAGTGAGTCTGAGTTTAATTTTGGCACTCCCGATCGCCTTAGGATTGATTAAGGCTTTTTCTAATCTTCAAGATGATGCCGAAAACCCTCGGTTTGGTGAGGTTCCCACCTCGCTCCCGTTTCCGGATAACCCCAACAGTAAACAATCGGGCGATCGCATCTCCTCAATCATCGCTGCCCAATTCGCCACGAACCAAGCCTTAACCACCAATAAAGATACCAACCCCCCCATTCTCAACCAGCCCGTTAACCAAGAGCCACCCTTTCGCGATCGCCTCCATGAAATCGCTGACGATTTGTCTGATCAAGACCTTGATTTTCTTTCACAGGAGTCAAATGCTAACCCTTCTGCATTGATGGCAAATGTTAAGCCGGTTGTCAATTTTACCGATACCCTTTTCGATTCCTTCAGCTTAAAGCCCAATCCTCCTCAACCTCTCAATCCGTCAGTCGATCTACGCTCCATCACTCAAGACGTGTTAGAGCTTTGTCAACCCTTAATCCGGCAAAAAAATTTACAATTACGCAACTCCATCGCTGCCGATTTCCCCCAATTTAAGGCTGATGCCGATCAATTGCAGCAAATTTTGTATAACTTAATCATTGACATGATTAAGTTTACCGAACAAGGCGCGATCGAGGTTTCAGCCACGATTACCCCTGATCAATTAGAACTGACTATCGCTGATATCGGCATCACTATTCCGGCAGAGCAATTACTAGAGAATGCCTATAGTGCCACCATCCAACAGTACAGCAGTACCGCCGTAGGATTGATCTTAACCCGACGTTTAGTCGAACTCAATGGCGGTCAACTCCGGGTTGAATCAATCGGCAACCAGGGTTCACGTTTTATTTTGACGCTACCCATTTATGACAATCAACAAACCCGATTAGCCGCCTCTGGTAAAAACTCTCTCTCTCTAGTAAAACCCACCAATAAAATAGCTGCCAAATTTAAACCATCTCCTGTTTTTAGCCAATCATTCAAGATTTTAATTGTAGATAATAAATCTGTCAATTGGCAACCCCTGCTCAAGCTATTTTTGTCTTCTCCCAATTACGACGTCAAACGGGTATCTAATGGCAATCAAGCTTTAGCGGAAATCGAAAAAGGCTTTCAGCCGGACTTACTGATTGTGGATGCCGTAATTCCTCCCATGGATGGCTATGAACTTTGTCAAAAAATTCGCACTTTTTTCTCAGCCAGTGAATTGCCAATTATTCTCGTTGACGATAAAGAAAACCAACCGGATTGGCAAAAAATAGGGAACTACCGGATCAATGATTATTGGACGAAGCCGATTAACCCCAATGAGATGATTGCTCGAATTAATCCTTATCTGAAACTGAACCAGATCAATGCCAACTGCGACCGCTTCATCCCGCCTAAATTACTACAGATCTTAGGGTATACCAACCTCGGTGAGGCTCAATTAGGGGATTGCGTTCAACGAGATATGACGATTATGTTTGCCGATATTCGGTCATTTACTACTCTATCTGAGAAAATGTCGCCCCAGGAAAATTTTGATTTCATCAACAATTATTTTAAGAAAGTTGTTCCCACCATCCGTCAGCACAATGGTTTTGTGGATAAGTACATCGGGGATGCAATCATGGCAGTCTTTCCCGAAAAAGCTGAAGAAGCATTAGACGCGGCGATTGAAATGCAAAAACAGATCGCTATCTATAACGGTAAGCAGCAAGAAAAAGGAACCCTACCGATTTCAGTGGGTATGGGACTCCATAATGGTAGTCTGATGTTAGGTACCATTGGAGAAGAACAACGGATGGAGGCAACAGTCATTTCTGATGCCGTGAATCTGGCATCTCGCTTGGAAGGATTGACGAAGATTTTTGGCGCGTCGATTATCTTTAGTGAAAAGTTTTTGCTGAGTCTGGATAATCCGTTAAGCTATAATTACCGATTTTTAGGTAAAGTTCCGGTCAAAGGAAGGAAAAAAGCCGTCTCTGTCTTTGAAGCCTTTGATGGTGAACCCCTGACGTCGGTTAACCTGAAAATTAAGCATCGAGGCAAGTTTGAGTTGGGTATTCATCTTTTTTATAGCCGAAAATTTGCCGAAGGATATAAAATATTTAAAACAATTTGTCAAGAAAATAATCAGGATAAAACGGCTCTTTTCTACATGAAGCGTTGCCGCAAGTTCCACAAGCTATGGAGGTGGGGGCAATGGGATGATTTTAATAGCAAGAGATATCAATTTTAGAAGGAAGCTGGGGGAGCTGGGGGAGCTGGGGGAGCTGGGGGAGCTGGGGGAAGTTAACTCAAAATTATATTTTACCTGTT
>CAKZMA010000719.1 GCA_937127375.1 uncultured Coleofasciculus sp.
CTACTAATACCCAATTTAAATGCATGACAGCTTATCATTTGCGATAGTTGAACGGTTAGGTTGGGGCGGGTTTAGTTACATCAGGGTGAAAACGAAATGTTAGTAGTAAAACCCGCCCCTACAAAAGATGTTTCATCGGAACGCCTCTTTTCCCCCAGCTTCCAGACGTAGCATGCTACGTCTCTACATTGCTTCCCCTGCTCCCTCTGCTCCCTCTGCTCCCTCTGCTTCACCCATCTCCCTCATCTTCCTCATCTTCCTCATCGTCTTCATCCGGAAGAGTAATATTATACTTTTCTAATTGCTCCTGTAACTTAACCTCCCGTTCTTCCATTTGTTGCTGTTGGAGTTTTAATTCAATTTCCAAGGCTTGAATATTTTCGCGACGGGCTTCCATTTCAGCACGCTGACGAGTTAAATCTTGACTTTGTAACGTCAAATCTTGTCGCCATTGTTCGGTGCGGGTTACTTCTTCCTGTAAGAACATGGGCGTAATTCCGATAGTTAGATATCGGTGGACGAAGTTTAATACCCACTCCTTGGCAGATTGAATATCCTGAACCTCTTGATTGTCAGAAATGTTTACCAACACTAACGATCCTTGATGAATGGAGTTCGCACCATCTAGCGAAATGCTTTCTGGTGGATTAATGACTGCCCAGCAATCATCCGATTCTTGACGAGCTAGCAATTCGAGTTTAATGCTGCCGTCGTTGTCATTTTTCTGCACTTCACCCAGATGTAGCATAGCCTGTTAGTTGTTGGTCGTTAATGAGCAAGGAATTGATTTTCACGAAAGAATAATTTATCATCAGTTTTAAAGTCGCTTGAGGCGATCGCGCAAAATTTCGGCTTGATGCAGAGACTCACTCAATGCATCCTTGGCACCCTGGACAATAGGGGTGGGGGCTTTATTGACAAAGTTGGGATTCGCCAAACGACTAGACAGAGATTTGACTTCAGCATCGATTTTACTGAGGTCTTTTTCTAACTTAGCGCGAAGTGTTTCAACATCGACTAAACCGGCTAGAGGAATAATTACTTGAACCGTACCCGTTACACCTGCCATCGTGTTTTTCAATTCTTCGGTTAAGGCTGGCACAATCGTCAAGGTATCAACTTTGCCTAAGTCTTGTAGATAAGATTCACCCTTCTGTAAAATCTCCCGTTCATTCGGATTTTCGCTTTGCAAAATCACCGGGGCTTTTGTCTTGGGTTTAACCCCTGCTTCAGCACGCAAGTTACGGATAGTGCGGATTGCACCAATGAGTAACTCGAACTGCTTTTCTAGGTCTTGATTGATGGGAAATGCACCAGGTTCGGTTTCCTGGGGTAACGCCGGATAGGGTTGTAGCGCTAAAGACTCGTCTGTCTTTTGAGTTAAAGTATGCCAGATTTCTTCGGTAATGTGCGGCATAAACGGATGCAACAGTTTCAGGATACCATCAAGAATGTATGCCAGGGTTTGCTGGGCGATTTGCCGCGATTGGGTTCCCTGCTGTCGCAGGCGTTGTTTAACCAGTTCAATATACCAGTCACAAAAGTCACCCCAGATAAAGTCATAGAGTCCCTTGGCGGCTTCTCCTAAACCGTACTGTTCGAGATCCTGACGGGTTTGAGTAACGACTTGATAAAAGCGCGAGAGAATCCAGCGATCGCATAATTCTAATGTATCCCGTTCCTGTGCCAATGGCGAACCCAAGGCTTGAGGCGATTTACCATCCAGATTCATCATCACAAACCGCGCCGCATTCCACAGTTTATTGGCAAAGTTGCGCGAGGCTTCTACGGATGCCGATTCATCGGTTTGGCGATTATACTCTAGACGAATATCTTGACCTGCACCCGCGACTTCCCGGATTAAGGTATAGCGCAGCGCATCAGTACCATATTTCTCGATTAGGATGAGTGGATCAATGCCATTATTTGCCGACTTGGACATCTTTTTGTTATTTTCATCCCGGACTAAACCATGGATATAAACGGTTTGGAATGGCATTTGATCGGTAAAATATTCTCCCATCATCGTCATCCGGGCAACCCAGAAAAAGATGATATCAAAGCCTGTAACTAATACGGTGGTAGGATAGTACGTCTCTAAATCTGCTGTCTGTTGGGGCCAGCCCATGGTGGAGAAGGGCCACAAGCCGGAGGAGAACCAAGTGTCGAGAACATCGGGATCTTGAATGAGTTTGACAGATTCGCCAAATTGTGCTGTTGCTTTTTCTAAGGCTTCGGCTTCACTATGAGCCACGATAAAGGGAGTATTATCGGTAATTTGTCCCCCGGTTTCACTGACGGCATACCAAGCAGGAATTTGATGTCCCCACCAGAGTTGGCGAGAAATACACCAGTCTTCTAGTTTTACTAACCAGTCTCGGTAAACTTTTGTCCAGCGATCGGGGACAAAATTGGGGGAGTTATGCTGATCCAGCGATTCCAAGGCTTTATCCGCCAGGGGACGAATCTTGACGAACCATTGGGTCGATAATAGGGGTTCAACCGGGACTTTACCGCGATCGCTATAGGGAACCGTATGATGGTAGTCTTCTACCTTAACCAGGCATCCATCCGCTTCGAGGCGCTGCACCACATTTTTCCGTGCCACAAATCGGTCTTGTCCTTGAAACTCGCCCGCATTTTCATTCAGCGTGCCATCTTTATTCAGAATAGTAATGAAGGGCAAGTCATGGCGTTTGCCCATCTCAAAGTCATTAGGATCATGGGCAGGTGTCACTTTGACGCAGCCTGTACCGAAACTAGGGTCAACTAACTCATCCCCAATCACCGGAATTTCTCGCCCCATAATCGGCAAGGTCAAGGTTTTGCCAATTAAATGCTGATAGCGTTCATCGTTGGGATTAACCGCCACTGCTGTATCCCCCAGCATGGTTTCCGGGCGAGTTGTCGCCACTTCCACTGACCCCTTTCCCTCAGTCAGGGGATAACGAAAATGCCACAGATGACCATTAACTTCCTTATTTTCCACCTCCAAATCCGAAACCGCCGACTGGGATTGGGGACACCAATTCACCATATATTCACCCCGGTAAATCAGTCCGGCGTCATAGAGTTGGACAAAGGCTTCCAGCACAGCATTAGACAAGCCTTCGTCCATGGTGAACCGTTCCCGCGACCAATCCACCGACACACCCAAGCGACGCAATTGGTTAACAATCCAACCCCCTGATTCTTCCTTCCATTGCCAAGCGCGATTCAGATAGGTGTCCCGTCCTACATCTTGACGAGTTTTGCCTTCGGCTTTCAGTTGCCGATCTAAGATTGTGGACACGGCAATACTGGCATGGTCAGTCCCCGGAACCCACAGCGTATTAAACCCCTTCATCCGGTTATAGCGGACTAGGATATCCATAATGGTTTGTCCCAAGGCGTGACCCATGTGCAGGCTACCTGTGACATTGGGCGGTGGAATCACCATGGAATAGGGTTCACCACCTTGTTCTGGGTGGGCTTGAAAGACGCCCTGTTCTTCCCAGAACTGCTGCCATTTGGCTTCGGTCGTGGTGGGATCATATTGAGTGGGTAGGGAGGGAGTGGTTGCTGTCATGGAAATCTTGGGTTTTACGTTTAATTTTGCCATACCCGACGACGGGGTTTGGGTTTCACCGGGCTTAAAGTCAAAAAATAGATTAATTAAGTCTTGTTATTTTTTCAGACCACGGTAAGATATATAAGCCTCATACCAAGACACGATTATAAAGAAGGAAGAGGCAATTGCCTTTGTGCCACTTTGGGGTTAGCTGATGAAACACACCCTTTCCGTTTTAGTTGAAGATGAAGCTGGCGTCTTAACTCGCATCGCTGGTTTATTTGCCCGTCGCGGCTTCAATATTGAAAGTCTCGCCGTAGGTCCTGCGGAAAAAGTTGGGATTTCCCGGATTACGATGGTAGTGCCTGGGGATGAGCGATCGATTGAGCAACTCACCAAGCAACTCTACAAGTTGATCAATGTGATCAAGGTTCAAGAGATTACCACGACTCCTTGTGTGGAACGGGAATTAATGTTGATTAAAGTTAACGGCACCAGTTCCACGCGATCGGAGATTATTGAACTTGCCCAAGTATTCCGGGCGCGGGTGGTCGATATTGCCGAAGATTCCCTAACGATTGAAGTTGTGGGAGACCCGGGAAAAATGGTCGCGATCGTCCAGATTTTGAGCAAGTTTGGACTTCGGGAAGTCGCCCGGACAGGTAAAATTGCCCTGATCCGCGAATCCGGTGTCAATACCGAATATCTCAAGTCCCTGGAAGCCAAAGTATAGCTGAAAACCAGAACACCCACTCAGTCATTGAAAAATCGGAACAGGTAGAGACGTAGCATGCTACGTCTCTACCTATAATTAGCTTACGAATCCGGTTGCTCGATCGCCTGTGCCACCTGCAACGCATCAATCAGTTGAGCCATAGCATATTCTAAATGAGCGCCAGCATCAACTGCCACCCAACCATCAGTGGTTTGATGACGCCATTCAAAGTGAAGATGGGGACCGGTGGAAAATCCGGTGCTACCAACCAGCCCAATCACATTACCCTGATCCACCGATTCACCCGGTTGCACAAAAACTTCTGACAGGTGAGCATAGCGGCTTTCCTGAGTCCCTTCCTCATGGCGCAAAATCACCGTTAGTCCATAGCCACCTAAGTAATCAGCCGTAGCCACCTCACCAGGAGCCACCGCCAAAACGGGTGTCCCCGTCGGGGCGGCGATATCTGTACCCGCATGGAAACGAGATGTTCCGGTAATCGGATGGGTGCGCCACCCGAATACGGAGCTAATTGCCGACGGAATGGTTAAGGGGAAAATAAAGCTGGCATTACCGACGATAGTACGTCCCTGGGGTCGGTTGGAAAAATTATAGTAAGTCAGACCCGTGGGAGTGGTTTTGGATGATGCCGTTGGGGATAGAGAGGAGACGGGAGGACGGCGAGTATACTGCCGTCCCCCAGAATTGCCAGACACGGCAACCCGTTGAACTGACCGGACTGGGCGTCCCACACTGGCATTGACCGCAACTGGAGGTGTAGGGAGTCGAGTTCCGGCTGCTGTTGCTCTTTGGGGTTGAGGCGGTTGCGGTTGAACCTGTCCGGCGTTAGCCGTTCGGCGTGTTGGCGTCGCTTGACCTCCACAACTCCCACTCGTCAATCGTCCATTGCGCGACACGGTTTGACAACCAGTTGACCGCTCAGTCACAACCACAGTGGGTTTTTCCGTTCCCCGTGTTGCCCCCAGACTGTAGTTGGTCGGATCAATATAGCTATTATTCGGCGCGGCTGGGGCTTGAGTCGCCGTCTGAGCCGGGGAAGGATTAACAATAACCTTCGGAGGTTTGGCTAAGGTAGCGGGAGCCGGGATGGAGAGACTCGGCGCATTTAGTCTCGGTTTTGCCGCTGGAGGTGTCGCCACTCTGGGTGTTGGTGCAGCCGGAGCCGGGGCTGGAGGCTTACTAACCGTAACTGGTGCAGGAGCAGCAGGTTTAGGCGCAGGAGCCGGGGGTCGATAAGCAGGTTTAGGCGCAGGGGCTGGGGCTGGCGGTGCAACAATAGCTTGTGGCGCAGCAGGTTTAGGCTGGGCGGGAGGTGCTGGGGGCGGCGGGGTAAATTTAATTGCTGGGGGAGCAGGCGGTGCGGCTGGGGCTACGCCTGTGTCGATTGGTGCATCGGTTTGAGCAACAACCAAACCACTACTGAGAACACCGAGTCCTCCCATCACACTGATGCCCTGCTTCAGCCAGGGATACCGATAAAATACGCCCGTTGGGGTGGAATTGGCGACGGTTTGTTTATTCATTTGGGACTCACTCCTCATGGCTCACTCTCAATCTAATATTGAGTAAAAATTTTTAGTCAATTTAAGGGAATTTAATTAGGCAAGAACACTGATTCCGTAATCCAAACAACTCATATTTAACATTTGGACTCAAGGCACCTCTTGAGAATAACCCAGACTAATTGTACCGGGCTTGAGGTGAATTTCGGGACGGATGGCGGCGTCAGCATTTGCATCCGTTGCCTGTGCTGAGTTTACGCTAACTCTTAGATCACCCGTTGACGTGACGCCTTTGATGATGCCAGGATTTCCGTTAACCTGAATCGAGACTCCCTGATGAAACAGTAACCTTTGATAGGACAACCGTAAATTATCAATGCCTGATTCTAACCCGTAGTGGTATCCCGATCGCAATCCCTGGATCACGATTGCGGCTAACAGTTCTAGGGAGGTTACGGATGGACTCATGGGTTGAGTCGCAAAAAAGGATTGTAAATTAATCCCTGTTTCTGGCACAGGATTGCTCCAGTTAATGCCTACCCCAATCACCGCTTTAGTAATTTGCCCCTGAGACAGTCGAGTTTCGGTGAGAATACCCCCCAACTTATAACCCAACAACAGCAGGTCATTGTGCCATTTAATCAGGACAGGAATACCATAGCATCTCAACGCTGTAGCAATACCCCAAGCGCTGCACATAGTTAGCTGGGCGCTATTGGATGCTTCCACATTCGTGGTTAAAGCCAACGATAAGTATAGCCCACCCTGCTCCGATTGCCATTGCCGTCCCCACTGTCCTCGTCCAGCCGTCTGTTGAGCCGCGATAACAACGGTAGGAGGTGGGGTTCCTCTATCTAGCAGTTCCCAGAGGGTTTGATTGGTAGAGGATAGGCTCTCAAATAAATAGATAGCAAGCTCCCCGATATCTTGAAGTCCTGGGAGTCTAGAGTCGGATAGCTGTTGTGTGACTGTTTGCAGGGCTATTTCCAGAGCTTGTTGATTAAGTACCACTACAGCGTAAAGATTAGCTAAGCTAGCCTATTGTACTGCTGACCTTGCCTTGATGGAATACCATGAACAATGAACAAAAATCAATGCATACGTGGCACTGGCAAACGTGGGACAATTTACCGTATCTAACCTGTAGTCTTCTAGAATCTTGGCATCACGGCTTCTTCACCTCAGCTTTCTCACCCCGTACCCCTGACCAAATTGTAGAAGCCCTACAGCCTGAAGCGAATGTTTATCGGGTGCGCCAAGTTCATGGGAATACTGTCCTCACACCCTCTGAAATTGTGGGTTCACTCAGTCAAAAGCAGACTCAGACACCGGAAAAACCTGCGGCTGATGGTATCTTCACTGAACACCCCCAGGAAGCTGTCTGGGTTTGCACGGCTGACTGTACGCCTGTGCTGATTGGCGATGAACAAACGGGACGAGTCGCGGCTATTCATGCAGGATGGCGAGGAACAGCGGCTCGAATTGTGCCAAATACGATCGCGCGATTCCTAGAAACCGGTAGCCGCCTCGACAATCTGAGGGTTGCCATGGGACCTGCGATCGCGCCAGACGTGTATCAAGTTTCGGAAACTGTCGCCATAGAAGTCGGTTCTAGCATTATCCCTACAGATAAAACAGATACTTCTGAATCGATTTTGGCTGAATTACAGCAGCTTACCTCTCCCCCAATTTTCGATGATCCCCATCCAGGGCGAGTACGTTTAGATGTACGGCGGGTAAACGCTATACAACTCGAACAACTCGGCTTACAGGATGAACAAGTCGCGATCGCGCCTCACTGTACCTATCAGCAACCGGAGTATTTTTTCTCCTATCGCCGCACTCAGCAAAAAAAGGTGCAGTGGTCAGGAATTGTCAGCAAATGAACCTGCAATCTGCTGTAATACTGTAGGGGCGCATAGACGTGCGCCCTTACTGGAAAAAACAAAGGACTAATGACCAATTACATTTCCGACGCTGTCGTTTGACCAATGAACGGTGACAGGTAAGCCACTAACGCCCCTAGCGCAAACGCCAATACATTCCGAAATAAAGGCAACCATTCAGCCGTCCGAGTGACAACAGGACCGATTCCGAAAGCAATGAAGAGAATACCCCACAAGGGAGAAAAGATTAACGCCCATTGCCAAGCCACAAGTTGTCCATCTTTGCGAGGAATCGCGGCAAATCCCAAAACGACACCACCCACTAAAGAGGTAATCAGGGTGAGAATCCACTGTTCTTGAGGCAAGCCCGGAACAACGTTACATCCACCCTTATTTAGGCAAGTTTTAACGGTGTCTAACGCTTGGACAATTGCTTGGTTTTCCCCATTGTCACGCACAAAGTAGAGATTACCAAAGCGTGTCTGTAACTCTACCCAAAAGGTACGGGGTAGAAATTGATATAAATCGTCGCCCACATTAAAGCCCAAGAGATTACCGCCGCGTGGGTCAGCAATCAATAAAACGCTTTTATCATTGAGTCCCCAGTAATCGCGAACGGCTAAACCGGGTGTACGGTCATATTGGGTTAATACCCGCAGCTTCCAGCCTGTTTGTGCCTCAAAGGTTTCTATGTCTTGAATTAAGGCTTCTTCCTGAAGCTGGGGGAGCAGGTTCGCCAAGTCAATAATGGGCGTCTGGGTTTCCGGGAGTAGATCGGGGTTGTTATAAGCCTGAGCGGATGGTGCGATCGCCCAAACAGAGCTAGCCAGACAAAACGCCACCAAGATTACCAAAAATCGTTTAAAAAGATCCAGCATTGCGATACACAGAACAATGGACAGGGGTTAAATATCTTAAACGGGAGATAAGGTTAGGTTAAGGTACAAGTTTCTTTACACTTGTTTACTTTACTCTAATATTTTGGATTTGTCATTCGTCATTCGTCATTCGTCATTCGTCATTTGTCATTCGTCATTCGTCATT
>CAKZMA010000720.1 GCA_937127375.1 uncultured Coleofasciculus sp.
ATGTACAAAAGCATTAGCTAAACCATACCAATCACCAATATTTTTGTAGGTAACAAAACCGGGCAAATGAACAGTTTCATCTAGTTTTCGTTTCACTATCATGCGTCGAACAGTATATTCTTCTTCTCCGCTACCACAAATTACAAGATCCCAAGCAATTTTTTCTCCAACTTTTTGGCGATAATCAGCAAAAGCTTCTATTAGCCGCAAAACATTTTTACGTTTAATAAACCGAGTGACGGTAAGGAAATAAGGGAAATCCGGAATCTCCGGCTGGCGTTGTTTTGCTGCCAAAGGATTTTGTCTTGCCACCTCAGCGGCTTGAGTAAAATAATTGTTATCAACAACATCGTAACCCATAAAAATTCGTTCCCTAGGAAAACCTAGTTGAATTAAATAGTCTCGATGGAGTTGACCCCCGACAAGAGCAGCATCAAATCTTCTCACATAGAGCCAGGATTTAAGCTGTTCCTTCCACCACTGTCGCGTTTCGTCATCCCATTTACTCTCACTCATCAGAATTGCTGATACCTGATGACGTTTACACCAGTAAAGCGCTGCACGGGAGAAAGGAAAACCCCATCCAGGAATTACCACTACATTAGGTTTACAGTCGTCAAGATAAGACGAAAGTAAAGACGCTGCTATCTTAGACGGGGAAGTACGGTCTATGTAAGGAGGCGTGGTAGCAACAGGTAACAGAGTTTTTAGGGGAAAGGTAATTTCATTGCTCAACTCTCCCCAGATATGGTTTTTGCTCTTATCTGTTACTTGAACGGCGGTCAAACTCCAGCCTCTGTACTGACAGGCTGCGTAGACAGCACGTAACCGAGCTGCATGGTAGCCGCCAATATGGTGGAAAATGACAATGAGATGCATGGAATAATAACTTTGTGAAGCTTTATTAATAAATAAACTAATATTTCTAATATTTTAGGATCACTCATAAGGCAGTTTACTCAGTGGCATGTCTGTAGACATTTCAACGATAGTTGGCAGATAAAATTTTTGTTTAAAATAGGCTCGTTTAATCCAGAGCAATAAGAAACAGGGCCAAAATGCCATGCCAATCCAGGCATAAATGCCTGCTAAATCTCCACCCCGAAGTAATGGTACTAGCGAGGCACTAAGGATGGCACGAATCATCACACCGGCAAAGGGCTGAATGCGGGTACTACAGCGCACAATAGCCGCCACAATTGCTCCGTATAACACTGAGAAGCATAAAATACCAATAATTCCCCCTTCAGCATAGAATGAACCAAATAAGGATGGTGAAATTCCCAACGTGGTTCCCTTACTAGAATTAACTAAGCCAAATTGGCTGGCATAGCCACCCCCCACAGGTTTTTCGGGCCACCAGGCTCTAGGTATAGGACGCAACAAAATTTCTAGATGTTCCATACCCCAGCGAAAGTCTAAATGATGGGGATAGACATGTTGCACCATTACAAAGCCATCCAACATATTAGCATCTTCAGCGCTATAGGCACGCTCTAAAGTTGCCTGATTCAAGACATCAGTTAATTGAGGGTTCCGCATAACACCTGCTAGTGCAAATAGACCTAGACAGAGTACTGCCAGACCTGATAGAATAATTAGGCGAGTTTTAGGTCGATAAGAACAGGATAAGATAACGGCACTAGCGATTAACCATCCCAGAAACTGGAAGCGTCGGCTGGGACCAAAGGTAAAGTAAACCACACCTATGAGAATTAGGACAGCCCCAATTTTGCTTATCGCTGAAGGAAGTCCACCAAATTTCCATAAGCAGACAAGCAAGACGGCAACTCCTATCAGAACTAGAGGAAATAGATAAAGATAACCACTTATCTCAAAGGCTAGTGAACGTCCTGACCTTAATTGGGTAATCACACTAGAACGAGTGAGTAGTATCAGTGGTAAGCAAAACAGACCAAACAAGATAACTGTAGGGCGCAGCCACCGAAAAAAGAAAGGTTCTCCAAATGGTACGGTAACAGGTAGGATTTGCCGTTGTCTCCACATATAGGTTGCCAAGAAACAGATTTGACCGAGTATGATGTAGCTTAAGGCAGTGAGAGCATCTTCTTTTGTAATAGCGCCAAGTCCAATTCGACTTGAAGTATTAATCCACCTTCCTAGACCACTAGTCACAACTCCGTATCGAAAGGAAGAAACGTAGAATAACAAGGTACTGATTAGCAGAGGAATTTCATCATTGCGCCGCAGTAACCATATCCCACTGATAACCAGCAGTGCGAGTTGAGTGAAAACTAGTTCTGGATATTCAAAGACAGACATCTATCTAAGTAAGGGTATTATATTGCGTCATGAATCAATTTAAATAATTTATTTTTATTTAATTGACTCAATTTATTAAAATTATTTTGCCTGGAATTATTATCAATCCAAAAAGTGCTTAAGGTTTTATAAGCATTTACTAATTTATTAGCTAATGTATCAGAGCTTCTAATTGGTACAATATAACCATCAATACCATCTCTGACAATAGAGCCTGAATTGGCAGTTGTAATGATCGGCAATCCCCACTTCAAAGCTTCATAAGTTACCATAGCTGAACCTTCACAAATAGAGGGTAAAACAAAGACATCAGCCCATTTGTAAATAACTTCCATTTGAGAACGAGGAACCTGTCCCACAAAGTCGCAAACATCTCTATATTCAGCAATAATTTGAAACTGAATGTCCAGAGTTCCTACAATTTTGCAAGTAAAAGGTATTAGTCCCTTAATTTGGCGTAGAGCTTCTAACAAATATGGAATTCCCTTGCGAAGTCCTACCGCACCAACGAATAATATTCTTAAACAATCTCCTCGCTCTTGCGGTATTTGACGTTCAATTATTCGATGAGAAGAATTGTTTTTTAATCGTCCTAAGGCTATTACGGTGATTTTATTAGCTTGTACTCCCGCTTCTATTAACGAAGCTTTGACGAATTCAGAAGCACAAACAATCTGATCTGCTAATTCTTGCTCTTGCTTTTCTCGTTCTAATAATTTTAGATCAAATTCACTTGCTGTAAACGGTGATAATGACCAACCTTGCCATTGCTTTTCTTCCTCTAACAAGAGTTTATTGACTAGCGATCTTTCAGCTAATGTTTGATCTAAGATACAACGCATACCTCTTTTTTTTGCATATTCAAATAACTCCAAGCACGAACTATTAAAACCATAAATTGTATTGGCATTTCCTAAGCCATAATTGATAATTTTTTGACAAAATTTTTGTCCTGCCCAAATAAATATTTTTGATAAATCTTGAGGTAATGTATTACTTAATTTATGAACGTACAGGTACGCAAACAAGGGAAATTGAATTACTCTTGCTCCTTTTAATTCTGCATCAAATCTATCTAAAAATTTATTGACGATTTTAGGTGTGATTTTATATTTACATAATAAAGGATTACGTAATATATGTAAAGCTTTACTATGACCGGAATAAATATCTGTATAAAGCCCATCTAAAACTTGCCAGTTATAAAAAACAACAGGTTCTTGATAGTGCTTCCTCGCTCCGAGTTGTGCTACTAAAACTTTGGGCTGATATCTGTTCATTTAACAAACAAAATATATTATATTATATTTTTATTCACTAGAATCTATTTTTGTTTTTAAGCAAAGGATGCAAAATGCTTTTTGAAGCTTTAATAACTGGTGATTTAGTATTGACCAGAAATCGAGAAAGTGATCGTGTGAGCAGAGTTGATTCATATTCACTCACATTACAAGTTGCACAGGGACTTTTTTTTGCTCCATAAGTACGTAATGATTGACGCCATTCTGCTAAACGAATGTAAGCTTCAATAAGACTTAAACCATCAACTCCAATTTTTCCAACTACAGTGTTGGCATGATTAGAACTATCACTTCTTACTTGACAGCAAACTACAACCGAACCATCCCAGTCAATCACTAAATGCTTATAAGGTGCGTAACATGGTGCAGTACGTGAAGCCTTACGGGCGTTTTGCATAAGCCCCCCCCTATCTGACATATCTATCTTTTTGAAGGAGGCAATATTTCTGACTACAGCAACGATGGAAAGTTTGAGCGAATCCACTTTACATAATACTTCTGGAGACGTATTTAGCACCTGATAAGATCTATTTATTCGTTCAGAGAACTTTTTGAGATACTTCTTTGCTACTTCCAGATTATAGGTCTCTTCGTCTGGAATATAGATATCAATGAATAGGCGATTTAGACTCGCTTCTTCCAGTTTGTTTAAATAGTCTGGATTGAGGAAATCACCATTTGTATTGATAGAAATACGACATTCTGGTGCCGCTTGACGTACTTCACGAATACGTTCTATGATGCGTGGTTCTGACAGAGGTTCAGAATAGCGTGCCCAGACGAAACTACCCGAGTAATTAATTGACTGCAAGTCATCCAGAATTTTCTGCCAAACAGATTCTGGCATCGATTGTTTCTTACTTCTGCGATCAATGAAGCTGTTTGGACAAAAAGAACAAGTGCGATTGCAGTATGATGTAGTTTCAACCTCAATGAGTTCAACGGATTCCTGAAATAGCTGTTCAGCTTCATTCTGAGGCAGAGTAACCTTAAAATGATTATCGTACATACGTAGAGAGTTTCTGACAACTGCTCCTATTGAATGATAGCGAGTTATTTTATTCATAGATTCATAGTCCTAATTCTTAAAAAACGCCGATCTAATTTTTTCTAGCCACAGTTGAGCCACTTGGCGAGTTCCATCTTCATTAAAATGCACTCCATCCAAGGTTTCACGGTAAGGTTTAGCCAGAGAATCCGTATCTGGTCCTTCCAAAGCGATTTTATCATCCCATAGACGTTTTTGGGCATTTCGCACAGATTCTGATATTTTACCAGATCCATAGGTAGCTTGAGCAACTAACCACGGGATGTTCACTTTCGAGGCATTCTGGACTTCACGAATTAGGGTAGCCATTCGAGTGTAGTATTCGTCTGAATTCATTCCTTTATCACTTTCTCCTTGATGCCATAAAATTGCTCGTACTCCGTAGGGTTTAGACGCTTCAATTACTTGGATTAGTTGTTTATAATTATCACTTGCTGATTGCCAATCCCGAATACTACTACCTCCCCTAGCCACATTAATAAATCCAATTGGCATCCCCAGATCTTTAGCTAATATATCTCCTACGATAGGCCAGGGTGATCCGCCTCCACCACGAATTTGAGGGTCATCTCCATGTTTCCAAAGAATTGAACCATCTTCTTGTACCTGTCCCGATTGAACATTATCAGACTTTGATAAAAACAAAGTTTTAGAACTCCCCGATGCATTGGATTGTCCTGCAACAATAAATACCTCTCCCACTCCAACCTGGATACCATTAGCTAATCGATAGCCTATTCCTTGACTTCTGCCAAAAACTTTTATCCATCCCGACAATACAGATGTTTGACCCTCAAACTGTGTAAACTTAGGTGATTCATCAAGTAATTTCCAGTCTTTTGGCTGAATAACTGTCACGTCAGAAGATACAATAGCAACTTCAACAGATTGAGCCAACCAACCGACACGTCCAGCTAATTGGAGAATTGACTTACCTTCTCCTGTTTTTTGAACGACTTGCCCATTTTGTAGGTTTGACCAAGTATGGATTTTAGTATCTAGAAACAAACGAGTTCGCACCCCAAAAGTATTATTTATTATAACAAGTGAAAAACAGATAACAAGTAATGTTATAGCTAATCCTATTAAACCTATTAAGCTCCTGTTTATTCTCCGATAATTTTTCATATTGCATTTTATGGATACAAACAATATTATTTATTAAATTATTTTACCTGTATAATATTAATTTATATTTATTTTCCTTTAACTAATTTACATAAATATTAACTGATTACCAGTCGTCTCCAGTAACATATCCTAACTTAATTAGTGCATCTCCTGTAACTTCTTTAAACACAGCTTTATGCTTGGCTTTAAAATAATTTTTCCATTGTCCAATTTGTCCTTTGCGAAAGGTTTTAGATTGTACACAAAAAGCCTGACTTGCTACATCGCTAATTTGATTACTCGGAAGTTTAAAACCCAGGTGGCAGGCAATCATACGAACAGCTTCTACTTGCTTTTCTTCGCTGCCACCCCCAGCACTGCCGACTAGATCTTCAAAACGAATTGTGCAGCAGGTTATTTCATCCAACCATGGTGTATAGCCTCTAGCCCAGCTCCCTATAGATTGCATAATTCCATACTTATCGATTCCCATAATCGCTGTCATCAGTTGTTCATCTGCCGATATAGAGTTGAGATAGGAAGAAAGAGGATGATCGCGTAGCATATGTGTGAGGTAGTAGGCGCGGGAAACCACAACATCTCTTAGATCGCGAATGATAAATAAGGTACTAATTTCAGATATATTCAGAGCATTCACTAGTTTTTTATTCCAATACAAGTGTGTAGTAATATACTGACCTTTATGAATCATGGGTAAATTTTTGGGCGATTTTAATTCGGCACTAACGATGCCGTAATGCCAGCGAGGAACCAGAAGTGGAAATAAAGACAGAACACGGCTGAGAAGATGAGTTCCTCCCTTAGGTATACTATTAGCTAACACTTTTGGACCATAACGAAAGGCTTGAAACTCACGACTGTTAAGCGGGAGGGGAAACCTTGTTAAATTAGACCGAATTCCCATTGATTTACAAGTAGAGTGATAGGGTGACATGGAACATAACCATCGGTTGAGATGCTCTCACAGCAAAAAAGGAGCATAACTGAGTTTATATTTGAGTTGCGGATTTCGTCGTCCAATAATTTTAGCAGGTACACCCGCAACAATACTGTACGATTCGACATCTTGGGTAATTACCGAACCCGCACCAACTACAGCACCCTCACCAATAGTAACTCCTGGTAGGATAATAACTCGGTAAGCAATCCAGACGCGATCGCCTATAATTATATCCCCACCTTTGTCACCAAATTCCGGTGACTGTGGATCATGTCCCAGTGTTAAGAGAGTTGCTTCCGGACCAATGGACACATCAGCTCCGGTACGGATGTGGTAGTGGCGACCATCAAACAAGCAGCCAAAGTTAATCACATTGCGATTACCTAGATGCACTTTTCTGCCATTTAAAAATCGGCATCCCATTTGCACGGCTGTTCCTTTACCTATCTCTGCTAAGTAGGCTTTGAGATAAGTTATGCGGATTTTGCGAGATGGCAAATTTCCAATCAGATGATTGTAACTATAACTTATAATCCTACCAGATAACCCTCTAATACTCATAGACATAATTATTTTTTTGTAATTATGATGAAACCCAATAGGCATAAATTTTTCTAGCTTTTTGATACAACAGCGTTGACAAGGTTAATTTGGTTAATTCATAGTAAAATGTTTGATTTTGTTTAAATATTAATTCATCAAATAGTTGTTCTGCGTATTCATAAAGTTCAATGTCTAATTGATTGTATTTAGTAATTGCTTTTAAGGTATCTTGCGAAAAAGTATTAGACTGCGGACGATTTCGAGTTTGATTTGCGTGAATATACAGAGGAATTTTCCAGTTAAACTTTTTTTTCATTAAAACTAAACTCTCATTAAATCTTTCTAACAAACCTACAACAGCGAAATGATATTTCAAATTATTCTTAGCTTTCTCCAAAATCTCAAAAGAACACTGACCAAAATCAATCGGATCTTCAATTCCAGATAATAATCTAGTTTGCCCATTATCTAACTCTGTGGATATACCACTACACACATAGTCTTTTAAACTCATTTTATGAGATACAACATCTTGATGCAGGTAATGATTAGGATGTTGGATAACATAGTAATAGTGAGACACAATTCTATCAATTGGATTACGGAGTAGTGTTATGTAACTGCAAGGCATAGGTACAAATTCATGCAAGCCGAAAAACATATGTCCTTCGAGAAGTCTAATTTCTCTGCGTTTTGATTCCAGGATATTTTTAAATTCTTCTATGGATTCATGAAAATATTCTGCCTTAATTTTAAAAATGTTGTTTGTTTTATATTGCTTTTCAAGAATTCTCTGCAACGTAGTTCCACCTGTTTTAGGAATGTGGATAAAAATTACAACTTGTTTTTTATCTTTCATGTTAATTAGCTTAATGTTCAAAAAAATGCTTAACAATAGATATAAAAAATATTTTTTGGTATGACAAATTAACCAATTTGCATTATAGATTTTTTGATTTTAAGTACAAAAAATCTAGACATAGAATAAGTGTTACCCATTGGTTGATAAATTTTGTTTAGCCATGAAAATTTTCTTAACTCATCTTCAAAACAATCATTTTGCCTGTTCAGTTGGGTTTCAAAAATTTCCTTAGCATATCGATAAAGCTCTACATCTAATGAATTTCTATTTTTAATCAAGGTTAATGTGCTTTTTGCAATAGTTTCTGTGGCAGGTTTATTGCTTTTATTTTGCTTGACATAAAAGGGCATATTTGACCACTCCAGTTTTCTTTTTAAAACAATCAAAGTCTCGTCGAATCTTTCTGTCAATCCGACAATTACAAAATTTTCTTGCAAATTTTTCTTTGCTCTATCCAAAAGATTAGCTGGTTGCCATCTCTCTCTAGGATCATACCGACCTGCAATAAACCTTGTTTGACCATTATGGTGGGCTGTGTTACTACTAACAAATTCCTCTAAAGTCTTACCTTTCACCAAGTGATATTGAGGATGACGTTGATTTTTACTAAGGTAGTAATATACAGAAAGTATTCTGTCAATGGGATTTCTTACGAAAGTAATGTATTTACAATGACAATCTAAAAATTGATGCACTCCAAAAGTCATATGACCTTTGATTAAGTAAATTTGATTTCTGTCAGCGTAATATTTTTCTTTAAATTCTGCCTCTTTTTCTTCGATGTTTCCATGTATTATCAAAGTATTCTTTTTTCTATATTGATGCTTTAAAACATCCGATAAAGTTGTCCCAGCTGTTTTAGGAATATGGATAAATACAACCACTGATTTTTTTTTATCTTGTCTATTCATCGTACTCTAAAATTATAAAATAATTTTAATTTTCAAAACTAGGTTAATTCCAGTCGCTACTTGAATAAAATTCTTGGGATATAGATTCCACTTGGTTTCTAATTCTTGTAATTTCAGGTTTTGTGAGTCTATATTTCCAAATTTCTTTATATAATTTACTAT
>CAKZMA010000721.1 GCA_937127375.1 uncultured Coleofasciculus sp.
CTACTTATACCGCCGTCTTGCTCGCCTTGCCAAGGCTTGCTGCAATTTTTCTTCCAGTTCCTGGATTCTAGTTTCATGACGATTGAGTTCTTGCTGTTGCAGCAGCAGAGATAGTTTCAAATCTTCCCAGCTTTGGGTGTACGTTGTCCATTGTTTTTCCAGATAGGTAAAGGCTTGGAGAATGTTAACAATCGGTCCGGCTGTCGTCGAATAAACTTGACAAACTTGTCTATCTGAAGTGACCTCAATTAAGACCAGCATACCTTTATTAATGTGCTTGACTTGGGTGGCTATAACTACTTCATCTTGAACCGTGCGCCAAATTTGTCGGCTTCTTTCTTGGCAATAGGCTTGCAGTTTAAGTACTGTTGCTCGACTGCCAATCCAGTAATGATGCTTTTGGACTTCTGCTAAATACAGCATAATGCGATACCTTTAATGTGGTCAAGAAAACTATTGCGTAGATGCATTAGCTATGGCATTTTATGAAATGCAATCCATCCCTCCTGGATGGATGAAAAGCTTGCACTTATAGCGAGACGAAAAGCACTACTGTTTCCCTTATCACCCCCTCACCCCAATACTTATTCAGCAAGCCCTAATTAACTGTAGGGTGGGTTAGGCGGTAACTCCATAAAGAGGAATAACTATTTAATCAGATATCCGCCGTAACCCACCAATAATAAGGAAAAAGAAAAACGGTGCGTTACGCTTTGCTAACGCACCCTACAATTTGCGGTGATAAATGGCAGCGTTTATGGCAAAGACAGCGCAACTACAAACGGTTTAACCACAACCTAAGCCACTCCCGGTACATTCGCCAACTTTACCAGCCGCTACTTGCCGTTTGCCTTTCAGCTTTGACAAATCACTTCCTTCATAAACGGCTTGCAATCCCGTCTCAATAAAACCGCTCATTTCCACCGGAAGCACACCACACTTGGTCAAAATTTCTTTCGGGTTATCGCCAATACTGCTGGCTAAAATTGCCCGACAATCTTTCAGCATATTTGCAACTTTTTGCCACCGTTCAAAACCACTTCCACGGTCAGGGGCGAGGCGTTCTTCCACTAAGGTAAAGCCTTGATCTGTTTTCTGCCAAATCTGAAACTGATCCACTTGACCTAAATGCTGATTCACTAGAATTCCTTCAACGGTGGCTACAGCGACATAAGGGCGTTCTTTTTCTTCAATGGGAATCACTTTCTTAGAACAAGCAATCAAACACCCGTGGAATTCCTCGGACTGATCTGCGCCTAAAAGTCCCACAGCATCCGCCCGACAGCGTGTGCAATGGCGCATTTGCGGTAAATATTCCTCGCATTCTTTGCGGATTTTCGCCATCGTAATCCCATCCGGTTCAGTCAATCCCTCAAATGGCGTTTCGGCGGTGGGATACATCGCCATCGCATTAAATAAATCTGCCCCAAGTTCTGCCATAGTTTTGGCAACTTCAACCACATGATGGTCATTAATTCCGGGCATGACGATGCAGTTTATTTTTACTGTAATCCCGGCAGCTTTCAGTCCTTTTACGGCTTCTAATTGGCGTTCTAAGAGTAACTTAGCGCCTTTTAATCCCTGATAAACTGACTTTTCATGGCGGACCCAACGGTACACTTTGCGGGTAATTTCTGGGTCGATCGCGTTGATGGTAACGGTAACGTGACTGACGCCAATTTCGGCAATTTCGTCGATATATTCGGGTTGGAGATTTAAGCCATTGGTCGCCAAGCAGAGGATTAAGTCGGGAAACTTTTCCCGCAGCAGCCGCATTGTACCTAAGGTTTCCTCTGGATTGGCAAAGGGATCACCGGGACCCGCAATTCCAGCAACACTGATTCTCGGTTCTTTTTCTAATACCTTTTCCATGTAAACAGCGGCTTGGGCGGGAGAAAGAATGGTACTGGTTACACCGGGTCTACTTTCGTTGACGCAATCATATTTGCGATTGCAATAATTACATTGGATATTGCATTTGGGTGCTACAGGTAAATGGACTCGTCCGAACTGTCCTTTTACCTTGACATTAAAACAAGGGTGATTTTCTAAGTTAACTGTAGCTGTCATAGTTTTCTCTCCTGAAGTGATGAGTTTAATTTGCGGAAACTTATCAAGACTAAGTTAGTGACGAATGATTACTTGTGAACAAATGACAAATGACTAATGACAAATGACAAAATCAAAGATAGCCATACCCCACCGGTGAATCAGCTTGCTTCTTCTCGATAATGGCATTCACAATCCGATCTAACAGGTTCTGAGTGCCGCGATACCCCAGATGTAGCATCCGCTGTCCGCCAAAGCGATCGTGAATGGGGAAGCCTACGCGGATTAGGGGAATTTGCTGTTTTTTAGTCAGGGAATATCCTTTGCTGGTTCCAATCAACATATCGGGGTCTAGATTTTCGATTTGTTCAGAAATTTCATAGAAATCAAATCCTTCTTTAACGATTGGCGGTTCGGTGACAATATCCGACGTAACCGCGTTAATTGCGTCCTGAAACTGTCCACTATTTCCTCCTGATGCACATAAGACGATCTTCATGCCAATTTCGGCTAAAAATGCCGTTAATCCGACACATAAATCTTCTTCTCCATAAACAACTACCCGCTTACCAAACAGATATTTATGGGAATCAACATAGGCATCCACTAACCGTCCCCGTTCCAATTCATGTTTTCTCGGTGTCGCACAACCAGACACCTCTTCTAGGGCTTCAAAGAAGCGATCGCACTCTCGCAACCCAATCGGCATACCCAAGGCGTACAGGGGAACACCGTTGCGTTTAGCCAGAAGTTGACCCCCAGAATTACCTGTGCGTTGCAACACTTGACCGAACTCAATCGTGGCGTCAGAATGTCCCATACGTTGAATCGCTGCAATTGGCGTTCCCCCTTCCGGAATCTTGTCATAGTCCATTTGGGCGGGGGCGTCTAAGGTTTCGGAGATATCCGGTAGGATAATTCCTGGACAATTAAAATCGTCAAGAACTTCTTTTAGATAACGGATATCGGCGGGAGAAACTAATCCCGGTAAAAGATTAACTTTGGACGTGGTGAGTGTGTAGGGGCGGGTTTCACTACTATCCTTTTCTGTTTGCCCAGATGTGACTAAACCCGCCCCGACTCCTGGGGATTGGGAAGACGTTTTGGGTTCGACTGTTTCCGATTCAATTACTAACTGATCAATCACTGCCCGCACTGTTGCATGGAAGCCTTCCATATGCGTCCCACTATAACTGGGGGTGGAGACATTTAACAAGGTTGGCAATTCCTTATCGCCAAATTCTTCCTTAAACTCCCTCAACAAGCCACTAACATTATCACCAATGGTTTCAGTTAAGCAAGTGGTAGCAATTCCCACAACTTTCGCGCCATATTTATCCATGACATTGAGGATACCTTTTTTCAGGTTAGCGCCTCCGCCATAAACGGCGTGTTTTTCACTCAAGGAAGATGAGGCGATGTCAATGGGTTCGCGAAAGTGACTAATGATATAACGCCTCATGTAGGTGGCGCAGCCTTGTGATCCATGGAGAAAGGGCACGGTTCCTTCAATTCCACGAAAGGCAATACAAGCGCCCAGAGGTTTACACAGTTTACAGGCGTTGGTTGTGGAAACGTAAGCTTCAGTTTTTTGCTTAATTTTGAGTTTCTTAGACATGGTTTTATCGGTGGCAGCGAATTCGGTAATGGTTTATCATTTCAATCCTGGAATAATGGTGCGTTACGCTACCCTTTGGGAACACGGCGCGAATGCTAACACACCCGACAACTTAAGTTTGAGGAATAACGGTGCGTTACACTTCGCTAACACACCCGACAACTTGAGGCACTAAAGTGCCTACTACGAACTACTACGAACAACCCGTTTTAACGGGTTTAAGCTTTTAGCCGGAACTTGAGTTCAAGGCTTTATTTTTACGCGGCACGAATCTCCAGACGGGAGACATAACGGTGCTATGCACTTCTTTGGCAAAATTAACCATTCCCAGAAACCCTTCTAACGCTTCCTTGCGTTCATGATTGTGGTCGCAAAATCCAAGTCCTAATTTATAGGCAATGGGTCGTTCTTTCACGCCGCCGACAAAGATATCAACATCTTTTTCTTTTAAAAAGGCTGAGAGTTCTAAGGGGTTAGAATCATCCACAATAATTGTGCCTTCATCGGTAACTTCGTGGAGTTCTCGATAATCTTCACTGGTTCCCGTTTGCGAACCCACCATCACCACATCCATGCCGATAAGTCGGAAGGCTTTCACTAAGGAAAAGGCTTTGAACGCACCGCCCACATAAATTGCCGCTTTTTTACCTTGCAAGTCTTTGCGGTACTCTTGCAGTTTAGTATATAACAGGGTTAATTCTTCCCGCACTAAGTCTTGAGCGCGTTTAAGAATTTCTGGGTCATCCTCGAAAAATCGGGCAACTTTATACAAGGCTTCCGCCATGTCTTCGACGCCAAAGTAGGACACTCGTAGAAACGGAGTTCCATACTTTTCCTTCATCATCTTGGCTAAGTCCATTGTCGCCCCAGAACACTGAACCACGTTCAATGCAGCGCCGTGCGATCGCGCGATATCTCCTACTCTACCATCGCCTGTGATATTGGCAACAACCTGGACACCCATGCGTTCAAAATATTCGCGGATAATCCAAATTTCCCCAGCTAAATTAAAATCACCCAGGATATTAATACTGCGGGGAGAAATTCCGGTAGTATCCCCTGTCCCGACTAAGCGGAACATCGCCGTACAAGCGGCATTATAGCCCGCCCGTTTGTTGCCCTTAAATCCTTCTGATTTAACCGGGATTACGGGGATGTTTTTTTCTTGGCTAACTCGCCGACATATCGCTTCTAAATCATCGCCAATAATGCCCACTATACAGGTGGAATAAACGAACGCCGCATTGGGGTGATGTCGGTCAATCAGTTCCGTTAGCGCCTGATACAGTTTCTTTTCACCACCAAAGATAACATCCCGTTCTTGTAAGTCCGTGGAAAAACTCAACCGATGCAATTCTGGACCCGATGAAAGCGCCCCGCGAATATCCCAGGTATACGCCGCACAGCCGATTGGTCCATGGACTAAATGAACCGCATCAGCGATGGGGTATAAAACAACGCGAGAACCGCAAAAGACGCAAGCCCGTTGGCTAACTGCACCCGCAAGACTATCTTTGTTACATTCCAGGTCAAATGGTTGTTTCCCCTTGCGGTGAATTTGCTTTTCACGTTCTTGAAAAATAACAGGTTCCATATTGTCAGGCTCACAAACTTCAAAAGGCAAAGACTTAAAAAATAGACTGGGTGTAGGATGTTGGATTTAACGGTTCGCTGTAGCAATCGCCGCCAATTTTACCGTTAGTTTTATGTAGGGGCGACCCGCTGGCATTAAGTAAAAACTGTATTTACTCAATTGACTCGGGTCGCCCTTTACTATCTGAGATTTAACTAACTAACAAACAGATAATCCTTAGCAGGTTTGCCGTCTTCTAAGGCGTCGAGGATTTCGTCAATGGCTTCTTCGTCAACATTGCCGTACCAATAATTGTCTGGATAAACCATCATCACGGGTCCATTGTTGCACAGATTCATGCATCCCGTTGAGGAAACCAGAGCGTCTAAACCGCGATCGGTGATTTCTGATTCGAGATACTGAATTAACGTTGTAGAATCCTTTTTCTGACAAACTCCTTTCGCGTTGCCATTGACTCGGAAGCTGGAACAAACGAAGATATGATGTTCAGGTTTCTGCATGATAAACCCCCTTAAAAAGGATGAAAAATTAAGGATGATTTTTGAGTTGTTCAGGACTAACTCAAACCTTGGATTGGGGCGGGTTTAGTTACATTAGGCTGACAACAAATTATCCTAATTAACCCGCCCCTAAAGCGTTCTAGCGAACCAATTCAAACAGCTCATCGGGAGCATCCCGGTCGAGGCGTTCGAGTAAGGTGTTGCAAATATTAGATAGCAGGTAGATACCACCCCAGTAACAAGCTGTGGGGAAGTAGCTGTGACCGACGCGGTCTAAAATGGGGAAACCGAAGCGCACGATCGGAATATCTTCATCACGACCGATATACTTGCCGTATTCATTGCCTAACAGCAAATCGACTGGCTCATTCTTAATCAGTTGATGCAGGTAGAATAAGTCTGCATTAGCCGCAACAACGGCATCGGGAACGGTATCCTTGAGGATATCTTTGACCCGTTCTTCAAAGCGCTTCCCAACCGGGCTACCCGTAATCACGTAAACCGGTAACATGCCGCAGTCTACGAGGAACTCAGTCGCAGAGATTACCTGGTCAGGGTCACCGTATACCGCAACCCGCTTGCGATACAGATACTGCTGCATATCCGTCATCACATCAACCAACCGTCCTCGGTCATCATTGAGCGACTCAGGTGGCGTCACATCACTGAATTCAATCAAGGCTTGGACAAAGCGGTCAGTGGCGCGAAGACCAATGGGTAAGTCCAGAACACGAGACGGAACTTGGCACTTGTTTTGTAGGGCTGTCGCGGCAGCTTCCGAGGTAAAATTACCCAAGGCTAAAGTGGCGGTGCTATTCCCGGTGTCGATTAAATCAGGAATCGGTGTCCCGCCTTTCGGGTACATCTGAAAATCACCGGTTTTCGGTGTATCCACTACATCCGCAGTATCCGGGAAAACAATCGCGTTAATCCCCATTTGGGTCACCAACTGCTTAACCGCCCGCACATCGGAGGGTTCGACGTAGCCTGGAATAATGTTGAGCTTATGATTCGGCGTATCGGTTTTTGCCGATAAATAAGTCACCATCGCCTTAGTCATATTCGACCAGCCGGTGACATGAGACCCGACATAGCTGGGAGTATTGGCGTGAATGACGTATTTGCCTTCGGGAACTGCCCCAGATTCACGGGACTGGCGGATAAATGTGGGTAAATCATCGCCAATGGTTTCCGATAAGCAAGTGGTACTCACCGCCACCATATCCGGGTTGTAGACGCTAAAAATAGTGGTCAGGGCTTGCTTGAGGTTTGCACCACCGCCGAACACAGACGAACCCTCGGTAAAGGCGCTGGTTGCAGCCATTATAGGTTCTCTGTAATGGCGGGTCAGGTGAGACTTGTGGAATGAACAGCAGCCTTGGGAGCCGTGGGAGTTCGGCAAGCAGCCGTGAATCCCTAATGCGGCGTACATTGCACCAATCGGCTGACAGGTTTTAGCCGGATTGATTCGTAGCGCCTTGCGTTCAACGATTTCTTTAGGGGTTGCTTCTAACATGATTCTGGTTCTCCTTTGTGGGTTTAAGTATGTAGGGGCGGGTTTCACCATTAACGTTGCTTGTTCAACCCAGATGTGACTAAACCCGCCCTGCTCGCAAGAATTAACGGATAACTTTTTTGCTCTCAGACGCTGCAAAAGCGCGTCTGGAACATGGCTAGTTCTGCCAGGGGGCTTTAACCAACTTCCAAGTGGGGTTATTAATCCGCATATCGATATCTTTGGCGAAATTAACCGCACCTTGGAATCCGGCAAACGGACCGCCGTAGTCGTAGTTGTGAAGTTGCTTACAAGGAACACCAAACTTCTCAATCACATACTTGTCCTTAATCCCGGAACCGACGATATCGGGCTTGAGGCGCTTAATCAGAGTTTCTAGCTCATGATGGGAGATGTCATCAATCATCAAGGTGTCTTCACCCATCTCCGAAATCATGCCCTCGTACCGATTCAGGAACCCTTCTTCTTTAAGCTGCTCCACCCATGCTGGGTCAGCCGTCAATTTGTAGCGTTCGGGGTCTTTTTCGACATGCAACTCTTCGACGTTGCGGGAGTCGGCGTCTACTTTCAACGGTAGAACTTGACGACCTTCGTAGTCATCCCGGTGGGCGAACTCATAACCAGCAGCAATGGTTTTGATGCCTAAGTCTGCAAACAAGTCTTGGTAATGGTGAGCGCGAGAACCACCCACAAACAGAATCGCACTCTTGCCTTCTAACCGTTCCCGAATCGGGGCAATTTCCGCTTCTGCGGCAGCCACCTCTTCGGCAATCACCTCTTCAATCCGCTGGGTGAGTGCCTCATCATTAAAGAATCGGGCAACCTTACGCAAGGACTTGGCAAAAGCTTGAACGCCGATGAAGCTGACCTTTGTCCAGGGCACCCCAAACTTGGTTTCCATCATCTCCGCCATGTAGTTAATTGAGCGGTGACACATGACCAAGTTCAATTGAGCCAAATGCGCTTTGGTGGCGGCATCGTAGTTGCCATCACCACTGAATGTAGCAATCACATTAATGCCACACTTCTCAAACACCCGCTCAATTTCATAGGAATCGCCGCCGATGTTGTACTCACCCAAAAGGTTGACGGTGAAGCCTTCAATTTCTTCGTCTTCTGCTTCGCCTTCACCAACCCAATTTTTAAAGAAGCCATTGTTGGCGATATGGTGACCCGCAGACTGGGAAACGCCTTTATATCCTTCGCAGTTAAATGCAACAACCGAAATGCCCAACTTTTCTGTCATCTCTTTGGCAACGGTTTGAATATCGTCACCAATTAACCCCACAGGACAGGTGGCTGTGATGGTAATTGCATTGGGCTTGAAGATGTCATAGCCTTCCTGAACTGCCTGACGCAGCTTTTTCACACCGCCGAAGACAATATCAGAGTCCTGCATATCAGTAGTGACGCAGTAGCTCATGTAATTCTTGCCATCTTCACGAGTCCGATACTGATTACGCCGTGTCATCCAGGTGTAGTAAGAACAGCCCACTGGTCCGTGAACAATGTGAAGTACATCACCAAAGGGACCAACAACCACCCCTTTACAGCCAGCAAAGGCACAGTGTCTGGTGTTGAGAATGCCAGGAACTGTTCGCACATTCGCCTGAATTTCCTGTCCTTCGACGGACGGGTCCCGCATCACGATATGCTTTGCCCGTTTTCTGGCAACCTTGGTTGGGTAGGGGGCTACCATCTCTTTGGTAACCTCTTTCGGGTCTACATCGTATGTCGCCTTTTCTAATTTCAAGGTATCTGAATCATGGGGGCTCATAATCGTTTTCTCCTGTCTTAATTACTTTTCTAGAAGGGCGGATTTAGTCACGTTATCGATGTATACCAAACCGTTATCCGTAAAACCCGCCCCTACATTTCGCTGGGAAACCTTAACCCGCCATTTCATCAATCGCGACTGCTCCAGTTTCTCCGCTGCTAACACGGACACTATCCTCAACGGGCAGAACAAAGATTTTTCCATCTCCTGGGTTGCTGGTCTGATTGGCTTGAATCAGGGCATCAACCACTTGCTCAACGTTGTCATCGGGAACCACCAAACTGAGCATACGTTTAGGGATTAAACGGTGTCCTTGAGCCAGGAGGGGCAGTAAATCACTGCTATCTTGGGGATTTTCATTAATTGCTTTCGCTAACTGAACGTCCACGGCTTGCCTGCCTCGACCGACTACTTTCACCGCTGTCACGGACGGAAAACCAGCTTTGCTTAATGCTGCTTTCGTCTGGTTAATTTTGTTCATCCTGATGACAGCCAGAACTTCTTTCATAACCTTCAACACTGAGATTTACTCTCGTGCCTCCTAACATAAACTGGGGAGTTCTCTTGTAGAAACCGTTATTAACGATTTCTACAAGAACAACGGATACAAAATGGGTCTCATGTTTAGCGCGTAGCCAGCGCAGGTTCTTTCTTACTCGAATCGGCTTTGCCGGAGCTGATGGTGTAGACTTCTTCTACAGGACTGACAAATATCTTGCCATCACCGGCTGCTCCTTCTGTTCCCGTGCGAGCGCTACCGAGAATTGCCCGAATCACAAACTCTTTTTCGGTATCGGGAACCACTACCATTAACAACGCTTTGGGTAGTTCATCATAAAGCACATTACCAATTTTCAATCCCCGTTGTTTGCCTCGACCAAAGACATCAACTTTGGTAACGGCTGGATAACCAGCGTCCAAGAGCGCTTTCATAACGTCGTCGCTCTTTTCCGGTCGAATAATCGCTCTCACCATGATAGTCATGGGATGTTGCCTCCAAACAATTGTGCTTGTATTTCAGCGGTGGAAGGTATGGAACGTTTTCTAACCTTCCACCTGCAACACACTGCATCTTT
>CAKZMA010000722.1 GCA_937127375.1 uncultured Coleofasciculus sp.
CCCTTGATCCAGCCGATATTGCTGATGTGATTTCTTCTACGGTGGCGTTTTTAGCTAATCGAGTTTGACTTGAGATAATTGAAGCAGTTTCAGTTTTCGGTTTATTTCTTTCTTTTTTTGCTTTATTACTGCTTTGACCAAAACGAAGCCTGCACAAAAACAATGACACTCTCCCAATCTACGGTTTGATGGAGTAGAGAGCGGATGAATAGCTCTTTGATAACACAAATTTCTTGATCGGTAAGGTTCTTTGCTAAATGTGCAGCATAAGAGGGTCGATTGGTTGCAGAAGTCGTCCTAAACCAGCGATCAATTAAAGCGGGTGTAATCTGCATTTGGGTAAACGCTCGATTCTCATCCACGTCAACCCCTAACCCTACCGACTCCAAAGCCTGTCTTAAATCCCATGCATCCCAATTCACCATTGGATCTAACGTGTCCCTGTAAATCGCCTCTTCTGCTGTCACTAAGCGTTGGTACAAATTAGTATTCAGCTTCGACGAGTCGAGCAAACGATAAAGTCGTTGCGTATAGCGTGGTATCGTTTCAGCTAGTACCAAAACTCCCGACGGTTGCAGCAATTGAACTAATCGTTGAGCTGCTGCTGATTTATCCGGTTCATGAATAAACGCATTGCGCCCAATCATACAGTCAAATCGGATATCTGGAATTTGGGTCGCTAAAACCTCTGGTAACTGGGTTAAAGTAGCCGTTAGCACCACAGGACGCTGGAGTTCCGGAAGCGTTGCCACCTGTTCTTGTAAGGCAAGAGCCTCAGCCGATGTTCTCCTACAGGCATAAACTCCACCTTCTGGTACTTGACGCAACGCTTCAAAGGTCAGTAAACCGCTCCCAGCATTCAAGTCCAAAACAACATGGTGACGCTGAAGTTGAGCCAGAGTGAAAATACGATCGCGTACTTTCTCCAACTGTTCACCCCCCTGACTCAACGTGCGCTGCAACCAACGGTCAATTGTGCGGTGAGTTGGTCCAGTTGTTATAGCGCTTCGCGCTCGTCTATTTACAAATACTGGAAGGCTGAGTCTGCTGCTTTATGAATATTAAAGTCATGTTTTGGCAACTCCTTTCTAATTGCTGTTTTGACTTTGTGCCACCAATGTTCAATTGGGTTCAAGTCAGGAGAGTAGGTAGGTAAAAACAGCAATTCACACCCGGCTTTTTCAATTAATTCTCTAATTTTACGGGAGTTATGGAAAGGGGCATTATCCATAATAATTACCTGCCCAGCTTCCACCTCTGGTAATAAACATTTTTCTAACCATGTCTCAATTACCTTGGCTGTACAATATCTTTCCTATTCCTTACTTAGATGTTGCCTTAAATCGTTTAATAAATTGGATGAATTGCTTCCCTGGCGCTGTTCCTTTAGCTAAGCCTAGCACAGATTTCCACTTTTCCTCTGCCTAGAGTGACATAAGAGCGATAGTTAGCCCTCCTTATCAAACCAGTCGGTCTTCACCTGTATCCTTTACTATCTCTTCTATTTCTGCCAATTTTTGTTTCAGGATTTCCTGCAATTGAGTGAGTTGGTCTATCTCAGCAGCAGCAAGGGTTTCGCTGGAAAGCTTTTGCAAATTCCCGGTCACTTTAGCAACTTGCTTGATATTTCGCGACAACTTGACATCCTCTTTCGCCTGAGATGCGATAGTTTCGTTAACTAATTTTCGGGTTTTCGTGGCAGACAATTTTTCCGCCATAACTTTCTGGGTTACCTGAACTCGAATGGCAAGCGCTTCGTCCTCCGTTTTGCCTAAGTTTTTCCCATTAAGTTTAGCCAGCGCCATCCCATGCACTCCTTTAAGTCCCGATTCCCGAATTGCCGCTTTCAGGTCAGGTGCTAAACCTAACATCGGGAAAATATTGGCATCAACTGAGGCGGGATTGATCTGTAAATCTAGCAGGAGTCCTAACACTGCCTGTTCTCGCTCCTCTAAACCCAAGTCCGCTAGACCCTGCTGTTGGACATCCTCCGTAGCTGTCATCAGTTCAACAACTTGACTCATGCGTTTTTGGGTATTTAATCGTCGCACGGCTGTATTGAGAATCCGGGGAATGTCTGCTGCGTCTATATCTGTATTGTTCGCTAACTCTCGTACAATTGCCTCAGCTTTATCCAAGGGATTGAGGTCTTCTCGATGTAACGAGGTTAGTAGTGCTTTCCGGTGCAAGGCAACGGGTTCGGAAATAATCACGGCATGGAGATTTTGCCAACCCAAAGCTCTAGCGCTGCGCCAGCGCCGTTCCCCATCAAAGATGACCAAATCACCTCGCCGCATTAAAATAATTGGTTCAAGTTGTCCATCCTTCTCTAAAGAGCGGGACATGGATTCGACACTCTCACTTAAAAAGGTTTGTCGGGGTTGTTCTGGGTTCGGCTGAATTTGTTCAATGGGAATGGACAAAATGCCTGCGGTTGATTCTAATTGTTCTCGCAATGCAGCGAGTTGAGTTTCCAATTCGTTTGAACCCGCCGCCCGAAGTTCTTCAATTTCTATCTTGAGACGCTGAATTTCTTCCTCAGCTTCTGATAGCTGTTGAGACTGCTTGGCGGCTGAAAAATAACTGGTTAGGTCAGGTGCTTTACGGTTACTCATGATAATTCATTCAACGTTCAAATTATTGATGCCAAGGAGGAAGCGATTTCTTTAAAATCAGCCAACGCTGAATGGGAAGGGCGGTGAAGAT
>CAKZMA010000723.1 GCA_937127375.1 uncultured Coleofasciculus sp.
ACCTGTGGACATTCTACCTGAAACTGTATAATGGACTTCTCCGTCATCTAGTAAATCAGCTATAATACCTGTATTAAAAGCACAACTTAGCACCGAGCTTTCTGAAGATAAATTTGTATAGTCTATAGTTTCTAGTTTGGTTGGTTCAACCCCAATTGGCTCTAAACTCGATTCATACTTAACTTTTAAATAGGCATCAAAATATCCAATTTTGTATTTATTCCTAGAAACAGGTAGTATAGAGAGATTGTTGTCTTTAAAAATCTTCGGTCGGTTAATAGAGTGGTCAAACTTTGCCATTAACCGACTTTCTCTAAACTGATTTATTGTAGCAGAGTCTATTTCAAAGAAACCGTCTTGAGAGAGTCTGTCCAAAACTGAATAGTCTTGAAATATTTTCTCCCAAGCTACATCATTCTTCGTTTTTTCGGTTTCTTCGCGTGAGTTATTCATAATTTTGTACTAAAATTTCATCCACTCTACCTCTTTTACTGGGATTTGAGTTTATCGCTCTAATCGCAGATACTTTAGTGTGGTTGTAGTCACGGTACAAATCGACAATAAAATCCGTGTAAGCATTACTGAGTAAAACTTTACAACCTCGACGGTTTAACTCATCAACTGTTTCTTTTAATCTCCTTTGTTCATCTCGATTAAATTTATTGACATCATAGCCTGTAAATGAAGCGCTATCGGAAATGGGATCATAAGGTGGATCGAAGTAAATAAAATCTCCTTTATTTGCTCCTCGAACAGCGTCTTTAAAATCTATATTCAACAGTTCTACTTGGTTGGTGTTTAAATATTGGCTGACTGCTTTTAACACAGCTTCTTCTAAAATATTCGGTTTTTTGTATCTACCAAAAGGCACATTAAACTGACCTTGAGAATTCACTCTAAATAGACCATTATAACAAGTCTTGTTCAGAAATATAATTCTTGAGGCTCGCTCGACTAAAGTCTTATTTTCAAAACTTTTATCACGATCCCACTCTCTAACCGCATAATAGTAATTTTTTTCATTTTCATGATTATTTAAATCTTTAATGAGTTCATCTAACGAGTCTCTGATCACTTTATAACAATTCATTAGTTCTGCATTACAATCATTAATCACAGCTTTTTTGGGTTGCAGGGCAAAAAGGAGCGCTCCTCCACCCACAAAAGGCTCATAGTAGGTATGCCGATTTAGATCGTAATTCTTAGGTAAATGGTTTTCTCGAATTACTGGAACTAGCTGTCTTTTCCCTCCCGCCCACTTTAAGAAAGGTTTTACTAGCTTTTTTGATTTATTTTTTCCCTTATTTGTCGATGCCATTTTTTGCTGTTCACAACCAATAATCTCTAACAGTATTATTGTACCCTAAAGGGGGTATTATATTTTTAAATTTAAGAAACTTAAAAGAGTTGGTCAACGAAATATATTTGGCTATACAAAATTATTTTAAAATCATTGTCAATATTACCAATTTAATCTACATTCGGCTTCATCAAATCCCCCAGAAAGGCTAAGTCCTACTATTGTTCCTATAGTATTGATTTGATTTATTGTTTTAAGCTTATCTTCTCTGGAAAGAGAATTTATGCCGTTCCTGAAGAATAGTAATATCTTGCTCTATGTCAAGTAAATACCAGTTAAAAGCACTGCTATCTTCTATTGTTGGTATAAAAAACAAGTCTTCCCCCCTTTCAGAAGTATTACAGGTGTTCCATAAATCATAACTTTCCAAGACTTGACTTATGCCATTCATTAATTCAATTGGTTTATTGGGGATTTCGCCTTCATCAATAAAAATTTTATGCATAACATCTAATCGAGCTTCTGTTGCAAGCAAATTTGATTCATACACAACAGCAGCCATTAGTCAGGAATCTATAACCTTTGCTAATTCTAAAGTCCAGTCATATCTTTACAATTGAGTAGGTTGATAGCCAGTTAGGGACTCAGGACAACCAGCTTCATAAGAGTTGACACGAAACGCTGGGGGTAAGGGGATTAAGTATAGAATTTCAATTTTCAAAAGAGTAAAGCTATTCGTGGTTTTATTAAATTGCTTTAAAGATATATCTCCCCAAGCAAAATATGAAGATCTAGTGGGAGCCAAAAAAAACAGAGGATTATCCTCGCTATCAGTGTTGCAAGCATTCCATAACTCCTGAGAAGACAGTTCAGAGAGAACCTGCTGGCGACAGTTTAAATAATTCTCAATAATTGCATTTTCTGAGTTAGCCATTTTAGGGAAAAGTAACAAGTTTGCAAAAGAGACAATATTGCTGATATGATTATACATCAATGTAAGTGCATCTATTGTACTCTAGTTTGTTGGCAAAATCGGTATTAGGCACACACCAGTCCTGTTAGTCAAGCCTTCTGCTTAGGAGCAACTCACGACCAGACGCGCCCGGTTTTGTGTCTACACTCAAAACTATCCGACTTAGAAAGGAGGGGTTTTGAGGTAACATTATTACCGATAGCTACAGCCAAATAGCCACTCAAAACTATGACCGAAAAGCGAAGGGTCAAGTCGGGGCGGGTTTAGTCGCATCTGGGTCAACCTAGAAAAGATAATAGTGAAACCCGCCCCTACACCTTAAAAATTTACAATTCAAAACTATTGAAATGATGTCTCAACTACCTCCACTCAATACCGAAACCCTTTGGCAAATTTTGAACGAAGAACTCGATGATGATACCGTCAATCAGCTTGTCTGGCATTATTTGGGGTATCGTTATGACCCAGAAACCAGCCAATGGGATTGTACCAACGTACCTCCAGAATGGTATGAAAACTATCCAGAACCCCCCAACTTTATCGAGAGTCGTCCCGCCACCACTAAACTCACTCGTTCGATTCCCAAGGAAAATAAACAGTTATTGAAAGAACAGTTAGGATTTAAAGGCTATAAAATCGGCGAATTTAGTCCGAGACAGACTCGTCGAGCTACGATGGCGAATTGGTTGTTAAGTTACATGAAAGATACGGGATTGAGCCAAGAGTGAATTCATTGATCACGAATAGCATCACCAGCTTAACACTCACAAACCCTGGGCAATGGTTTAGCGATCGCATCCTCCTGGCGGTTCCCGTCAGTGAGGATAAAGGGAATGTGGCAGAAGTCGTCAGTTTCCTGATTATTCTGTTACTCGTCGCCACCGCCGTGGCGTTGATTTCGCGACGATTCCGTATCCCGTATATTACGGGGTTAGTGTTAGCCGGATTAGCGATTACGGAACTATTACCCAGTCGCATCGGCTTGGATTCGGCGCTAATTTTTAATCTCTTTTTACCGATTCTTCTGTTTGAAGCGGCAATTAATACTGATATTTCCCGCCTCCGCAGCACGATTAAACCGATTGCTTTACTCGCCGGACCCGGTGTGTTGATCTGTTCGGGAATTACTTCAGTTTTATTGAAACTCGAATTAGGGATTGATTGGATACCCGCCGCGATGGTGGGTGTGATTTTATCCATTACCGATACCGCTTTAGTCATTGCCGTATTTAAAGAAGTTTCAGTTCCCCACCGACTGGTTACTCTAGTTGAGGGAGAAAGCCTACTCAATGATGATGTCGCCTTGGTCTTATTTAGCCTAATTTTGACGATTCATGAAACGGGAGGCGTATCCGCGCTGGATGTGATTCAAGAATTTTTATTTGTGCTAATTGGCGGTGCTTTAGTCGGCGCGGCGTTGGGATATCTAAGTATTGGGTTATTGAGCCAAACGGAAGATCCCTTAGGCGGACTTTTACTCACCGTGGCTCTAGCCTTAGGCGCATTCCAAGCGGGAGAATTATTACATGTATCCGGTGTTGTTTCTGTAGTCATCGCCGGACTCGTTGTCGGCAATTTTGAACATTCTCAGGTAACATCGGCATCCAATCAAGTTACGTTATTTAGCTTCTGGGAGTATGCGGGGTTTGGGGTTAATACGTTTATTTTCTTGCTGATTGGCTTGGAGATCAACATTATTACCATTTGGCAAACCTTACCCGCTATACTTTTAGCCTTTATTGCCTATCAAGTTGGGCGTTTGCTCACGGTTTATCCGTTGTTAGCCTTCGTCCGTTTTTTCGACAAACCGATTCCGATGCGTTGGCGACATATTCTCTTAGCGGGTAACATTAAAGGCTCCCTCTCCACCGCCCTAGCCTTGAGTCTACCTGCTGATTTACCCGGACGAGAAACCCTGCTGGCGATCGTTTTAGGGATTGTTTTGGTTTCCTTGGTGGGACAGGGGCTAAGTTTACCATGGATGGTGCGCCATTTGAAGTTATCCCATCGGTCAGCATCTTATCAGCAAATTGAGGAATTGCAAGCTCAATTGATGACAGCTAAAGCCGCACAAGATGAATTAGGAAGTCTGCTAAAAGCTGGAGTATTACCGAAATCAATTTATGAAGAAATGCGAGCCTCCTATCAACTGCGAGTCGCCACGGCTGATAGAACCTTGCGGGAAATCTATAACCAGCGTTCAGAAAATTCACCAGAAAATCGCAGCGATCGCACGAAACTAGAAGCCATTCGCCGCCAATTACTTTTGGCAGAAAAAGGAGCGTTAACAGACGCCCTACGTAAGCGAATTTTATCTGACGCTGTGGTACAAGAGCGAATTAAACGGATTGATGAGCTGTTGTTAAAATTGGAAGATGATTAGTGCAGCATAGCGTAAATTTAGGCTTACTTCCTTTATGTTATACTTATGTATGGCTAAATATAAAATTAAATACCAAGCTCTTCAAAGAGACTGCTTTGACAGCAAAGGTAAAAAAGGGATGAGCAAAATTATCACTGACCGTCGAAATTCATTAATAGTGGCAACAGAGAGTTGTCGTTATCAGGTTATTGGTTACCCCGATAGGGCGATCTATGCTGCCTCTCGTCGTCGGTACCGTATTAAGGGGAGTCGGGGAACAATAGTTTCCGGTAAGACTTCTCAGCTAATCGCTGCACAAAGTTTGAATCCATCAAAGGAACAAACTATCACTTCCGATTCTTTAACGATGAGAGCTATACAAGCTTTCATGGATACTGAGGATGAATGGGCAGAGGTGTACGCCAACCTTGCAAAATCTTGAATTTATTCCAGAAGATGCAGTTATCGCTATCCATGATAGATTGATAGAACGGTTTGGTGGGGCGCTGGGTTTAAGAGACAAGGGTTTACTTGAATCAGCTCTTTCCCAGCCTCAGCAAACTTTTTCTGGTGAATTACTCCATCCCACTATTCATGAACAAGCCGCCGCTTATCTTTATCATTTAGCCAAGAATCATGCTTTTATAGATGGCAATAAGAGAATTGCCCTAGCGACAGCCATTACTTTTATTCAACTTAACGGTTATAAACTAACTCTTGACAAGCCTGAAGCTGAGCAGTTGGTATTGAATGTGGTTGAATCAAAGATAACGAAAGAGGAACTTTTCGTCATATTCGAGAATCATATTCAATCACTAAACGTTTAACCTAGGGACTTGCAAGGAAAACAGATTAGAGCAATCATTTTTCCTTGTATTCCCTGTTTTGTAAATCTATTCGAGTGGCGCAAGTTTAGAGCCAACCCCTAAAAAATCGATGACTTGGTGCAACAGGTCTGCTTTTGTCACCACGAGTATCGTTGATCCGGGTTCAAGTACCGTATTGTCATTGGGAATGACTAAATCCGCATGGGGATGGTGTTGATAGCCAATGATTAAAGACCCCTCTGGAAACCGAGAATCCTGAATCACTTGAGCCACAGTACGCCCTGCAACATCTGACTCCCCCGGTACTCCCAGTTTAAAGACTTCCACTTGACCTTGTTCATAGTGCATGATCGATTCCACTTCCGGATATTCGATCGCGTTGACCATGCGATTGACAGCTAAGTCAACCGTACTAATGATATGATGAGCGCCAGCAATGCGTAGAGGCTCCTTAAAATCCCGTTGGCGGATGCGAGTAATAATATGGGTAACGCCATAGTGTTTAGCCAGGGTAACCATTGCCAGATTCAAGGCATCATCTCGCAGCACCGCCGCCATCGCATCGGCTTTGCGAATCCCGGCTTCGAGTAACACTTGGGTGGTGACAGCACTCCCTTCAAATGCCATAACCCCCACTTGTTCGCGAGCATACCGACAAGCCGCAGGGTCTTTATCAATAATCGCGATCGTATGTCCTAATTCCACTAACTGCTGGGCTAAACTTAACCCTACTAATCCCGCGCCGCCGATTAATACGTACATGATTCCTTTGTCATTGGTCATTGGTCATTTGTCATTTGTGATAATTGAACGGTCAGGTCGGGGCGGGTTTAGTTATATCAGGGTGAAAACGAAACGTTAGTGGTAAAACCCGCCCCTACACAATCTCCCTCATCTTCCCCATCTCCCTCATCTTCCCCATCTTCCCCATCACCCCCATCTCCCCCATCACCCCATC
>CAKZMA010000724.1 GCA_937127375.1 uncultured Coleofasciculus sp.
ATGTTACCATTAAAAAAAATTAAACCAGAGCATAAACTTTTGCTTCCCAGGGAAAAATCGGTTCTCTGCCCACCCATTCAGGAGGAACAATGCGGTCTTGGGTAATTTCTTTCCACTGCTTACCGTCTGGAGTGGGCGACCAATTCGGGACTTTATATTCGGACCCGACAGGCGTTCCATAGTCGGAGAAATTCGCCACGACAATCACGCATTCATCTGCTTTTTTGCCACGCCGCCAGACTAAAACCCGTTTATCTTCATGGAAATCGGCATGAATAAACTCATTATCATTCACCGCTAACGCCTGAGATGAGGTGCGGAAGCGAACTAACCGCGCCACATACTGAAAGATGCGTTGTCGCCAATCTTCTTGGACTCGGCTATAGTTAACCGGGTCAACTTGTTTATGATCCGCATGTTCATCAGTAATATCGAGATCCTGCTGATCCCCAAATTCATCCCCTGCCAAAATCATCGGAATACCAACGGCGGTTAACAGACAGACAAATGCTAGCTTAATCCGAGGTTCAGTATCATAAACTCCATTATTAATTAGGTAGTTATAGAATCGCTCATTTCCCAAGCCACCCACATCATGGGATGTGAGATAATTCACCGCTTGGGCGCTATCGGTAAATCCAAGGAAACGACAATCAATCAGTTTGCGAACACTCCATTCAAAGCTAGAGTCATTAAAGGCATTCTTGCCTAAAATTACTTGTCGAATAATTTGCTTAAATTTTTCATTCCACAGTCCATCTAAGCGATTTTGATGAACTAAGGCTAAAGGAACACTTAATTCTTCGCCCACAACTAAAAAATGCTTACTTGAACCGCCCCGTTTTTCCCAAAGGGTGCGGGCTAACTCTCGGAACTTTTCTAAAAAGTCATAATTTCCTACATTATTAACGCTATCCAGTCGCAAACCATCCACCCGATAGTAGTTCAGCCAATGAGCCATATACGCTTTCATATATTCCCGGGCTGGCACAAACCAGGATTTTTTGCCCAGAATTGGATGATACCCTTCGTTCCAATAGTTGTACTTAAATAAATCACCGCCAAAGCCGTCACGACCCGCTTGTTCAGGATCACGTTGGGGATCGCCCGGTGGTCGCCATTGAACGTAAAAATCCAGAAAGTTGATGTTTTGATATGGATTATTCCGGGAAAACGCCATCACCATATCAACAAAGAAACGCATTCCCAATTGGTGACACACTTTAATTAAATTGGCTAAATCCGTGGATGCGGTTGGCGCATCTTGACCTTCTGGATATCCTAAATCAAAATCAGCCGCAAAAAAGTTAGCTGTACCATATCCCCATTCCAGCTTGTCATCGCTATCGGCTGGGGGCAATAATTCTAAGGCATTGACCCCTAATTCCATCAGATGCGCTTTCTCTGCTGTTAACGCCTCAACATGGCAAAAATTAGGAGACGTGGCTTGAGGTTGCAACAAAGACAGCACATCCTGAAACGTACCGATTCCGACCTCCCGATTGTCCTCTGTTTTCCCTTGAGTCCAACGGGTTGGTAGTTCATAGATAACCAGTTGATTGTTCGCGGGTAGGGTGTCTAATGGGGGTTCTCCTTCCCAGTTAACGGTTTGTCCCCCCGGATCACAGGGTATTAATGTGCCATTCTGATACAAAATAACACTAGCCGGATCATGACTGGCAATACCGCCTTCCTCGTCAGGGATGGGTGCGATTATCCGGCGGTCTACAGTTGTGGCGGTTGGATCGGTGCAATAGAGAACTTTGTTAATATTATCTGGGTTATAGGGTTCAGTGTTGTGGATTTTAAACCAGTACAGATAAACTTGCCCTTCTGTCAGACCACAGGCTTGAGCCGAGACTTCCCACAATTCCGGGAACTCTGGAGATTGGCTGAGGGGGTATTCCCCAACTTTCTCAAATCGATCTGAAGCCTTGGCTATAGGTTTAGCAATGTAAACGCTGGGGGGTGTTTGGGATATACCCGGACGCCACAAGACGAAATGAGTCTGCTTGCGGCTCAATAGATCGACGAGCATAGTATAGGTCTCCTGAGTGGGAATCTTACTGTAGGTTGATCCGTACAACCGACCACCATTCTATTCTGGAGATTTAAAAAGTCAATTGTCGAGTTTCCCTTTAGCCACTGTAGGGGCGGGTTTAGGGACGATTGTAGGGGCGGGTTTAGGGACGATTGTAGGG
>CAKZMA010000725.1 GCA_937127375.1 uncultured Coleofasciculus sp.
TTGCTTTAGGGAGTTTTGTGGTGGGGAAAGGCAATAGGCAATAGTAAGGGTTGGAGAATCCTTAACATTCTTAGTACAGGGTACAGAATTTATATCCAGGTACTTAATGGTTAATCGCTGTTCGATTACAAATGACCAAGGACAAATGACAAATGACGATCACCACCTTTAAGTTTAGATTGTGTCCACCTACTTAATCGCTGACTTGAGGGATTGACAAAACTCTTCAATCGCTTTTAATCCTTCAGTCGGTGTTCCTTCAGCTAAACGCTTCACGAAAGCACTCCCCACAATTACCGCATCTGCGCCCCACTGTTTCACCTGTCGCGCTTGTTCGGGTTGGGAGATACCGAAACCGACTCCAATGGGTTTGTCTGTTACCGCCCGCATTTCCTCGAGTAAATCGGGGACACTGGATGCAACTTGGCTTCTCATTCCGGTTACGCCTGTGACGCTGACGAGGTAAATAAAGCCCTGGGATTTTTTCGCGATCGCGTCAATTCTAGCTTTCCGACTGGTGGGTGCGACTAATAAAACCACTTCGATGCCAATTTCAGTTGCAGGCTGAATCAGCGATTCCGCTTCCTCTAAGGGTAAATCCGGCACGACTAACCCCGCTATCCCTGCGGCGGCAATTTGTTTTAAAAAGACTTCAATTCCCCGGTTGAGAATGGGGTTGTAATAAGTAAATAGAATAATGGGCGCGTTTAGATCGGGGGTTACTTCCTGCGCGATCGCGAGGACATCATCCAATCGTATCCCCCGTTTCAAGGCTCGTGTCGCCGCCGCTTGAATCGTCGGACCATCCGCCAAGGGATCGGAATACGGCACACCTAGCTCTATCATATCCGCCCCTGATTTGTCAAGGACTCGCAACGCTTGAGCCGTGGTGACTAAATCCGGGTCACCTGCTGTGATAAAGGGAATAAAGGCACATTCAGAGCGTTGGCGTAGAGTCTCGAAGCACTGGGAAATTTTGGTCATCGGTTAGGGAACAGGGAACAGGGAACAGGGAACAGGGATTTCCAATTAATCACGGGTTGATTTATTCAGACTCTTGTTCCAATTCAGCTTGTAACTGAGCAAGTTCTTCTGGGGTCATCTCTTCGAGGCGCTTTTGCAAGACAGCATCCTCGTACTCTTTCAGTTGCTGGTTATAGGTCATCTTGTGAGACCCCACTCGGAACAGATATGTGAGTACCCAGCCGAGTAAACCGCCGACTAAGAGTGCTTGACTCCAAATCCCGGCTTTCATCTCGTCCAAACCAGCAACCTGCAAGAGGATATACATAATACCACCAGTCGCAAACACGCCGATGGCAATTCCGATCGCATCAATTCGTCGCATTTGTAGATTAAGCTTGGAGCTGACGTTTCTTGGGGCGGAAGTTCAGGAACGGGCTGAACAGTAACAATCCAGGGAAGAAGAAGAAGACGAGGAAGTACATGAAGCTACGCTCAAAGGAGCTAGCTACATACCAGCGCTGTTTTAGGTAAAAGTACGTGAGCAAAGGAACGACGACGAGGTAGAGTCCACCTAAAGCTAGATAGAGTAATGCAACAATCATGATGGTCTGTCTTATAGCGGCAACAGGTCTCTCAAATATAGGCGATCGGAGAATCAAGAGTTGAATAGCCCGAAGTTAGACTACCCTCAGCCTCCTCTATCGCCCTTACTATCTTACCTTGTCCCGGTTCCTCAAATTTTCTAGTTGCCAATCTGCCCCATTTAATGTTCAAATAGACAAATGCGGAGGTTTTGATGTAAACTTCAATACCGAAGCACAACCAAAAAGGGGGCGTGGCGGAATGGTAGACGCTACGGACTTAAGTAAATTGAGCCTTGATAGAGAAATCTGTCAAGTGGATGCTCTCAAATTCAGGGAAACCTACGTCTGAAATCTGAAAACAGATAAGGCAATCCTGAGCCAAGCCGATAAGAGAGTGTTGAGTGCTGAGTTATGAGTTAAAACAAATTCATTCAAACCTCAAAACTCAAAACTTATTGGAAGGTGCAGAGACTCGACGGGAGCTACCCTAACGTGAAGCCGAGGGTAAAGGGAGAGTCCAATTCTCAGATGCTAGTGAAGGCAGTAGCGAAAGCTACAGTGAGAATGAAAATCCGTTGACCGTAAAAGGTCGTGAGGGTTCAAGTCCCTCTGCCCCCATCTTAAGCAAATAATTGTCATGCTGAACGAATTGTCATGCTGAACGGAGCGATCGCGGAGTGAAGAATCTCGCCCGATGTTTCGCTTCCGTTCCTTATTTTCCAGATTTGATATCACCTACGAAGAAGCACGAGTGGCTTGAACCAACAATTTGGTCAGTTGAGAGAGTTGCCGTTTATCAAAGGCTTTGACTATCGCTTTAGCCGCCGCTTTGGGTTCTACAGTAATCGTAATCTGTTTACCACCGCCTTTGCTGGGGGTAGCTTTTGCCAACTTCTGTAACGTTGGACTTGCCTTGACAGCACTCTCTTTGCCTTGTTTGACTTGATCACTAGATTGTTTGAGTTCTTTAATAATGACAGGTGCGAGAGAGTGGAACGAATTTTGCGAATTCGCGATCGCATCTGAAGCATTTTTCACCAAGACTTGCCAGGGTTCAACCGTTTGGGCGAGTTTCGCTAGCTTATGACAATTCTCTTGCAGTTTTTGACGATTGGCGGGTGTGTCTGATTGTTTGAATAGTTGCAACATTTGCTTGAGGATACCTGTCACCTGAGCAGAAAAGTTCTCAGGTGCTTGACCCGTCGCTTTCGCTCCACCCTTTGCTGATTTTGTCGGCGCAGCGCTTGCTGGTTCACCACCACTAATCAACCGTTCCAGGTACGTCTGCAATTCCTTGAACGTCGGTTCGGCAGCTTGCACCATTTTATCGGCTTCATCATCCCGGAGACCAAAGGGTCCTTGAAGTTGTTCGATCAGGTCTTTGAGAGTGTCGTAGCCTTGTAAGAATAAACTCTCGACATGGCGATCAAGCTTAACGGGATGTTCTTTGAGAATCTTCAAACAATCCTCTAAGCGGTGGGCAACTTTTTGTAGACTGCTAAAGCCTAGCATTGCCGCCCCCCCTTTGACCGAATGAGCCGCACGAAACATCTCATTGACCATCTCTGGGTCTTGGGCGCTTTCCTGCACATTCAATAACCCTTGTTCGAGGGTATCAAGGTGTTCTTTCGCCTCTTCGATGAAATAACCTAAGATTCGTTGCTGATTCCCCCCATCCACGGCAGTTTTCCCTAATCCAAACAACTATGTATACACAAAACCTACAAAGGTTATGGTCTTTATTCTATTGCCAACAGGTTTAATCCCATTGCAGTCTACCAATAAAACTCTTTCTTTAGATTACCTGAATTTGCCGTACAGCCGTAAATGCTGAGTAGCTGACTCCAGCCGTCCCTTCACCAGGATGGGTAGAATCCCCCACCAACCATACATGATTAATGGGGGTGCGAGTAGCAAAGCCAAAGGGACCGAATGTCGGCACTCGCTGACCAATTCCGCCGACGATTCCTTGATGGCGTCCGGTGTAATAGGCAAAGGTACGAGGTGTTGCTGTTTCTTGGTGGATAATGGTTGCTGGAGTTAAATCAAAATACTGACCTAGCCGTGCGATCGCGTCTTGGGTATAATCTTGTTTTAACTGGTCATAATCCTCCTGAGAACCTTGCCACCACAGTCGGGTATCGGTAAACGAGGAGGCAATAATCGTGGCTTTTCCCTCTGGGGCGCGACCATCACCGGGTTGACTAACCGAGACAAATAAAGAGTTATTTTCGCCAATCTCACCGTCGTAATCGTAGAGAAATTGCAGGTGAGGTGGACAACCCGCAGGAATGGACGTTTGGTCAACACCCAGATAAATCACAAAAGCACCTGATCCTGGTGGTAATTTATCGACGCGACGCTGATAACCCTTAGGTGCTTGGTTTCCCAATAACTTAACCAGGTTTTGTGCAGTCACATTTGCCACCACTTCATCGGCTGATTCTGTCCAAACTTGTCCTGTTTTCTGATTTCTTACCGTTACGCTTGTAACCTTGCCCCTGGAAACCTGAATCTGTTCCACAGTATGACGCATCAGCAGTTTACCACCCCATTTCTCCAAGGCGGCGACCAGGCGATCGCTCAATACCTGCATACTCCCCTTCAGGTGAAACAATCCTTGAGGTTCTTGGGAAACGCCGAGGGCAGTTGCAGCATACAATAAAGCGGTTTCATCGGCATCCACTTGGGAATACAGCTTCAGTTGTAAATCCAGAAATGTCCTCAAACGCTGATTGTCATAGAGTCGATAGCCGCGCAACGCATCTCCCACCGTCATCAATGTAAACGGTAGCGTAATCAGGGTATCTGGACGCACCGCTGAGATTAATTGCCACAAATCCCAGAGGTTTCGTGGGGGTAATACGGGATCACGGGATTGAAATCTCCAACTGGCATTGAATAGAGTGGTCATCAGTTGCCAGAAGGGTTCACTCCCCGGAAATTGCCGTTGCCGTTCTTTTGCCCATTTTTCTGGGTCGCGCCAAACGTTAATCGGTTCAGTTTCGCCAGGGAGAAATACCGCACAACCGGGGTCACAGGGAGTCGCGGTAGGTAAGTCAATTTCTAACTCCTCGAAAATTCGCTGATGAATGCCACCTAGTTCTAAACCTGCCACTTGGGTTGCACCTACATCAAAGGTAAAGCCGCGACGCTTGAACGTGGAGGCACATCCGCCAGGGACAAAGGCTTGGTCGAGGACTAACACCGAGTAACCTCGACGGGCAAGAAGTGCGCCAGCCGTTAGCCCCCCAATTCCTGCACCAATGACAACGACGCGATGGGTTTGAGGAGTAGAAACGCTGGGCATGATTATTGCTTTACATTGCTTAATATATCTTAATATAAAACCTTTTGTTTAAGAATAGCATCGATCATTAGACATCCCCATAGTCTATCTCTGTTTATGCTGTTGCCAGTTTCCGCCGACGCGCCGCATCAGGTAAGCCACACCAAAATCGCCATTTGGATGTGCTGCTAACCGTTCCCCCAACTCAATCACCTGCGCCCCTAACTCACTCCCTAATTTTTCCGTCGTGGCTTGGCGTTCTTTTTGCCAAAGTTGCTGTTCTCGTGCCTTAGTCTGCCATTCGTTGGTAAAGAGTTGCTCAATTATGGTATGGAGTCCCAACCTTTCTAGAATGTCCCACTCCCCGTAATCGCACCAAATCCCGCGACAGTGAGAACACCGTTCCACATAAAAGGGCGTCTTGAGATTAACTTTAGCGCGAGAGAGATAGCGCTGGCACTCTGGACATAATGCGGCTTTGGTATCGAAGGGAGACTTGACAAAATCCACATTTAGCGATTCAGGGGGAATATCAGGCATTTTCTGATCAGACGGTTGACGTGCCTGCCATGCTTCATACTCTTTGGCAGGAATCCAGATGCCTTTACACTCTTGGCAATACTTCACGGCAAGCTGATGCTCTAAATAGCCGTCTAAGAGCGTTACTTTTCTACATTTAGGACATTGCACCGATTTTCTTCCTCAAAGCACCTGTCCTTATTAAAACTCAAAACTCAGACGTAGCCTGCTACGCCCCTACACACTTAATCAGGGCGGGTTTTGAACAAACGTTATCGTCAACAGCA
>CAKZMA010000726.1 GCA_937127375.1 uncultured Coleofasciculus sp.
CTATACCCACCTGATTACCAATTGCTGTAAGACATCATGAATCTATAAAAACAGCCGTTAATGCTTCAAGGCGCAACGCGATCGCTAAAACCAAATATCTTCGGTAAAATCTCAATGGTAGTCGTTATCCTCAACGCTTGTGAGTTCTCATCCCACAAACCCAATCCAGACTCCACCAGACTCAGCAGCCCCCAACTCCATATTCCCCGGAGAAGTCTTTGCTAAGACGGCGGTGTTTGATCTGCATATCCGGCAACTCTTACCACGCTATGATGAAATGCTAGCGAGCATCGCACGCTGTATCCCGTCTCAGGCGAAACGTATACTGGATTTGGGGTGTGGGACTGGTGAATTGAGTTTCAAAGTACTTCAGCGCTGTCGAGATGTCCAAGTCGTCGGCGTGGATTATTCTCCCCGGATGATCGAGTTTGCCACAGCCAAGCTAGAGACAGCCGGATATCGTCAACAGTGGACAGGTATTGAAGGAGATTTTGGTGATTGGGCAAATCATCAGTTATCGGTGGGAGGGGGTTTTGATGCTTGTGTTTCCTCTCTAGCTATTCATCATTTGACGGATGAAATGAAGGTAAAACTTTTTACTAAAATTCGGGAAAGCCTTAATCCTGGCGGTGTGTTTTGGAATGCTGATCCGGTTGTCCCTGAATCACAACTTTTGTCAGAAACCTATAAGCGTATTCGCGAGGAATGGTGTGTAAAACAGGGAACCACGTTAGCCGAAGTCAGGACGAAAACAGGTAAAAGTATTCCTTACGGTTCTTCTCAACCGGATCAATTAGTTACATTAGCCGCCCATCTAGATATGTTGAAAGCGGCTGGGTTTGAATCTGTAGCCGTACCTTGGAAATATTATGGGTTAGCGGTATTTGGTGGAGAAAAGGTATAGGGCAGAGGGTATCCTAGGTTGTAGAGACTCCTCCGGTGGAACGTCTGTTGTAGGGGCGGGTTTTACCCTTAACGGGAAGCTTTTCACCCTGATGTCACTAAACCCGCCCCCAACGGAGTGCAAGAATTTTAAGGGCAAATGACATAAACAAATCTAAAGGGAAATAGGGGCGATGGCAAAGAATTCTCACCGACCAAAAAAGGATGACGCCGTTCTCGGCGGTAAAAATCCACCCCCAACTAAAGGCGTAGTCTTAGGTGGTATTGCTGGGGTGAGGATGCGTTTAACCTCTCTTGTCGTGGAACAACGTTTAGCCGCTATTAGCGAAGCCATCGCCTATGGGGATGCGGGGTTACATTTAGTGAAGGAAGCTTTTGGGCAAGATAAATCCCCACGGGTACGACAAGCAGCACTCTTAGTCCTGTGGAATAAGGAACAACTGTGGGTTCAACAAGCCATTAAACATTATGTCCCATCTAATCGAGTCGCCTGGTGGCGGTTAGATGAAAAAGAAGGGGACATCGCGGCGGATAGTGTGGGGGGAAATGATGGCACAATTAAGGGGGCGACGCCAGTGACGATGGTTCCCGGTCGAATGCCGGGATTAGGTGGTGCGGGACATCCGGATGAGGTGAATTCGGAGTCTTATCGCTTTGTGGAATATGTTCTACCTCAAGGGTTAGGGAGTGCGCTGCAATTTGATGGGGATGACTACGTGGAGATTCCCCATGGATCAGCCCTGAATTTTGGGGTTGGGGATTTCTCGATTGGTGTGGGTGTTAAAACTCGCCGTCGTGGACTTGAGGTAATTTTAGATAAGCGCGTGGAAACCTCTGGATCTGTGCAAGGATATTGTTTATATCTGCATCATGGTCGGTTGGGTTTACAATTAGCGGATGGAATCGAGTCAGCTTGGACGAATTATGATAGCCAGTGCTTCATTGCTGATGATCACTGGCACTATCTGATGGTTACCGTTGACCGAGATGCGACGGATGGGGGACGATGGTATGTCGATGGGTTTGAGTTGGGGAATCGGTTTAACCCTATGGGACAACAGGGTTCGCTGAATAATTTTAAACCTCTGCGATTGGGACAGCGTTCGGATCATCCGAGTTCACCGGGATTCTTTCAGGGTAGGATGAGTGATGTGCAACTGTTTAATCGATCGCTAGCCGCACCTGAGATTCTAGCGGTTTATCACAAGGTTGGGGTGAAGGGGACGCGATCGGGATTTATTCATAAGTAATTAGTAGTTTGTAATATCCAATCTGATGTTTTTTTAACGCAGAGGAACGCAGAGGTTTTCGCAGAGGGACGCAGAGAAATTGGTAGTATTTGGGGGGAGGTTTTATAGAATTGGAGAAGTAAGCGGAAATAATATTATAAATGATTATGGTGGAGCACTTTAATCAACCCAGAGACAATGACGCTGTTCTTGGTTCATCCTATTGTGCCCCTCTGGGTGCAGTTATTTTAGGCGGGATTGCAGGGGTTAAGCGGCGTCTGACAAGTGACGATGAGACGGTGAGAATTGCTGCACTTAAAGAGGCGTTCAAGTATGGAGAATCGGGTTTAGGGGTAATTATCCCAGCCTTGCAGGATGAATCAGAACAAGTGCAGCGAATTGCCTATTTACTGTTGCGCGATCGCACAGAACGAGAGGCAAAACGGGCGTTAAATGCTTATCTCCCTTATCACCTGTTTGAAGATATCATAACGCATAAGGCGGGTCAATCCATTGCCATTAGTCCCGATGGCACAAGAATTGCCTATTTACGCGGGAAAACCATTCGAGTTCGCCATATCGAGACGCAAGAAATCCTCTACAAGATTCCCAAATATCCCAAAGCCAAAGAATTTTTGGCGTTAACTAATGATGTGAAAATAGTGGTGCGAGTCAGTAATGGTGCAAGTCATGTCATCGAGATTTGGGATCAGGGAGAACTTCGCCACAGTCTCTATGGACATCAAGATATCATTCGGGCGATCGCGATTCGTCCCGATGGTCAAATTCTCGCTAGTGGCAGTCAGGATAGCACGATTAAACTTTGGCATTTAGAAACGGGTAAACTGATTTGTACGTTTAGTAATCAATTAACTCTAGGGGCGCATACGGATGAGATTTGGAGTCTTGCCTTTAGTGCGGATGGTAATACGTTAGTCAGTAGTAGTCGGGATGGCAAGATTAAGCTGTGGGATTTGCGGACAAGAGATCGACCTCGGACATTGAAAAGTTACGCTAACCAAGTGGCGATGAATCCTGATGGGTTGACGTTAGCGAGTACCAATTGGCAAGGACAAATCCAACTCTGGAATCTGGCGACTCACCAGGTTGAACATACGTTGGAGGGATATTATTATGCGGTGAATAGTCTGCTGTTTAGTCGATATGGGCGAATTTTAATCAGTGGTGGGAATGATCGGGCAATCAAGTTTTGGGATGTGGCGACGGGAAAGCAAATTCAAACATTGACGGGACATAAAGAGGCTGTAACCTGTCTGGCGTTTTGTCAGAATGGGCAATACTTAGTTAGTGGAAGTTTGGATAAGACGATTAAGATATGGGGCTGTATGAATACTGATGGCGGGTTTTGTTGATCCATTATCGCAGATAAACTGAGTGACTAAACCCGCCTTGACTAGAAGAATAAATACTGGATTTTTTATTGCCAGCGACCCACAACCACTCTCACTGTCCCGTCTTCTAGCACATCCTCTTCTTCGACATTAAACCCTTGCTCTTGCACGGAATGCATTAACATTTTATGGGCATACTTTTGATTAACGGAATTGACGAATTCTGTTTGGTTAATTTTCGCCCCCCAAAAATCTGCCACGAGTTGATAGGCTTCCCCATTTTGGCGAAAACCTAAATCGTAGCCATTAGACTGGCGAATCACGTATTCGGCTTCGGTGATATTCCCGTGATAGCCGCGTACCGAGGTATTGCATTCGACTTGATACCCCAACTCCTGCAATGTTTGATGCAGAATTTCGCCGTTTTTGATCTGAATGTTGATGGTGGTGAAGTGAGACATAGTTTTAGAGGTTAGTAAATAGAATTAAGACAATGTTACTAAGTTAAGCATTGGTAGTGGCGTGGACACCTAATTTAGTGGATGACGCTTACGCCCGGAAACCTTAGGGGCGCACGCTTCGTGCGCCCGATGCAATGGTAAAATCTATTCCACCATTTTAGCTGTGTCACGCCAATAGTCGGTGATACATGCGTTTATGGCGCTAAAGCGCAACTACGAACCTAGATTAAGGAGTGTGTAAATTTCTCTCTAGGGAAGGATGTGGGAGTTAGACTCTAGCCAGACGCGATCGCACGTCTATTCTGTTTAGTGTAAAGCATAACCGCAGTTAGGAGGGTTCTCAATGGAACTTCGGAAATTAATGGGTTTGGGGCTGGTGATGGTACTTTTGTCTGCTTGTAGTATTTTCTATGAAGACGAAGCGGCTACTATACCGCCAGAGGAGACAGTAGATAAGACAGCAATAGAGAACAGTTCTACCTTAGGTGATGTCTCGGAGAATAGGGAGGAGTTGACGGGTGAGATGATTACGGTGGATGGTAAGGTGGGCGAGGTTATCGATTCGAGTACATTTAAGCTGGTACAGGAAAAACCCCTGTTAGACAAACAAGTCCTGGTGATGAATGCTAATCCCGATACGCCGATTATAGAGGACAACTGGGTGAGAGTTACAGGGGAAGTGGGTCGGTTTGTCAGTAAGGAGGAATTGGAGAAGGATTACGATTTGACTTGGGATTTAGATGTGGAACAAAGCATAGAAGCGGAATACGAAAATAAACCTATAATTTTGGCTGAGTCTGTGGAACTCCTAGCCGTGGATTGAATGGGAGTTTGCCCAGATTGCGGCTTGGGTGCGATCGCGTAGGTTCAATCGGCTTAAGATATTGGTAATATGATTCTTCACGGTCTTCTGGGAAATATACAGAGTTTGGGCAATTTCTCGATTATTCGCACCCGTGGCGATTAAGCGGAGGATTTCCTGTTCTCTGGGGGTTAGTTCATCCCAAGCGGTGGAGGAATTGGAGACAGAAGCAGGGATTTGCGTCATAATCTTTTGACCAATTCCTGGTCCCAATTGAGTATACCCCTTATGCACCGCCCGAATCGCTTGGGCTAATTCGTCGGGGGGTGTATCTTTGAGTAAATAGCCCGATGCACCATAATGCAGGGCTTGGGTAATATACTCATCATCATCGAATGTGGTTAAAACCAATAGTTTGATGTGGGGAAAGCGTTGATGGATTTGCCGAGTAGCGGCGACACCATCCATAACAGGCATACGCACATCTATGAGGATAATATCAGGTTGTAGGGTTTCCAGTTGTGCGATCGCGGTTTCTCCATTATCGCTTTCTCCGATAACCTCGAAATCATCTTCAAATTGTAATAAGGCTTTTAATCCGCGTCGGACTAAACTTTGGTCATCAACTAATAGGATTTTAATCATAAAAACTCCACTCCACACTCAACCTTAAATCAGGGCGGGTTTTGTACAAAATTTACCATCTATAGCCAAGCAAAAAGTCCCATTACCCGCCCCTACACACTCAACCTTAAATCAGGGCGGGTTTTGTACAAAATTTACCATCTATAGCCAAGCAGAAAGTCCCATTACCCGCCCCTACACACTCAACTACTTATGACAAATGACATAAGACAAATCACCACTCAACCCTAACTTGACACCCTTGTCCGGGTGC
>CAKZMA010000727.1 GCA_937127375.1 uncultured Coleofasciculus sp.
TCAAATTGCTGCGAACAATGAGAAGAGACGCGATACTTCGCGCCTCTGAAATCTATCTCTACTGGAATTTGCTTACTAGATGCTTTTGACCCAGCTCGCTGGGTACAAGCCCAGCGGTGCAGAGGGGCGTTCCCATTACCCTTGAGTCCACTTGCCTGTTACTTCTGTTATAGGAGAAAATCTGTAAAGATAGTAACAAGTTGAGCTGATCCATTGTAAAGCTTTCAACAAGATTGTCATTGATCATCGGTAAGCTGTTCGGCATTTAAACCTTAATGTCAATAATGGTGAAATCCTTGCCGTAGTGCGTTTAGCGAAGCCATGCCGCAGGCTTTAGCGAAGCCATGCCGCAGGCTTTGCATCTTGCTCGCTACTAATACCCAATTTAAATGCATGACAGCTTATGTCCTGCCTCATTCTCATACTCAATCGGGGTTAACTACCCCCTTTATGGGTAGGACAAGGCTCCAAGGTAGATGGTTTCAGACAACAAACAGACTTCAAAGGAGTAAAGCAAAATAATTAATCGCGTAATGTAAGGTTTGATCGACTTCCACCATTACCCACAACGGAACCTGGGGAACCTCAGTTTTCCAGTCCCAATTGTAAGTACGAACCCACAAACTGGATATATTGAAAAAATCAATAATAATATGAGTGCCACAAATAATAATCAGGGATTCTAACTTGTTGGTTAACAGACAGAATGGCAACGTGTAGACTAATCCATGTAAAACAGCCACTTGCCAATCCTTCTTCTTCCGTAATGCCAAAAAAGAATTTTGCAGTAAAAAGTCTCCCGTGCGATGGGCGATAAATTGCAAACCGAAATCAATCATGGCTGATGGCGTTCTCCAAGACAGGCGGGTTAGTCGTCGTAGATGTTACTTTATGATGACAGTGGCGTTGCCGTGAAAACTACAGGAAAAATACTGAGATTTGCAACAGTTCAACTCAAGCCTCCGGGTTTATACGGAAGTGCGAGGCGATTGACATTCCTAGAAACCGGGTTTCTTGTGAGGATGACAAGGCAATATCAACCTTTCACCCAAAGAAACCCGGTTTCTTGACCGATGTCCCCTTGTGTGTGTAGATTCAGCAGTTTTCTGGATGCGATCGCGCCACAAATGTTAAATTAAGGCTGTTCCCGCTTATCCTGAAACCTAGACATGTTTAAACCTGAACTCCTCGCCCCAGCGAAGAATCTGGAACGGTTAAAAGTCGCCATTGCTTATGGTGCAGATGCGGTGTATCTAGGGGGACAAAATTATGGATTGCGGGCGCGTGCGGATAATTTTACTGACTCTGAGTTAGCCCACGGTGTAGCATTTGCTCATCACCATGATGCCAAAATTTATGTCACGCTGAACGCTTTTCTCCACGATGCAGACTTTGAGGGACTCCCCGACTATTGTCAGTTTCTGGAATCTATTGGCGTTGATGGGGTGATTGTCTCTGATTTAGGAGTTATCCGAGTTATTAAAAGGAGTTCAAATCTACCGATTCACCTCTCGACTCAAGCCTCTTGTCTCAATTCCTATAGCGCCCGTTTGTGGAAAGAGATGGGAGTTAAGCGCTTAATTGTTGGTCGAGAACTCAGTATTACGGAAGCGGGTTTAATTAAAGAAGAATCCGGTATTGACGTGGAGATGTTTACCCACGGTGCAATGTGTATGGCATATTCGGGTCATTGCACAATTTCTAATTTTACCGCAGGTCGCGACTCTAATCGAGGCGGATGTATTCAATCCTGTCGATTACCCTATCACTTACAACATCAGGATAAGCAACCGGATGATTTAGTTAGCTTCATGTCGTCCAGAGATTTGTGGGGAATTTATCAGATTGGCGAGTTCTTCAACCATAATATTTGCTCATTAAAAGTAGAAGGGCGGATGAAATCATCGTTCTATGTTGCCCTAACCTGTAAGGTTTATCGCCAATTAATTGATGCTTATGCTGCTGGGAGATTAGATGAACAGCTACTCAGCCAAGCCGCAGCCGAACTGCAATCAATTCCTAACCGAAACTATTTTTCCGGTTCCTTAGACACACCAGCCGATAAAGATTCAGTCTTTGGACAGTTATCGGGAATTAATACAGGAA
>CAKZMA010000728.1 GCA_937127375.1 uncultured Coleofasciculus sp.
GCTTTTGCCGAGTTACTGAGTACGGGAAAAAAGTTCCCTCTATTGTCAAGTTGAATTGATGAACAAAATAAAACCTCAGTGTTTTAACTCAAGTCCTTTTCATACCACAGGTGTTTAAAGATTGCTTCGGCTTCTCGGTTTTTCAGTAGAAAACACTGACTTAACGAATGTGACTCAAGACGTGATAGCGATTTTAGAAGGAGTCCCCGATATGATTCCCGCACATCACCGAGATTTCAAACGTTATAATCCGATTATCTTGCTGAGGGATAGTACAGCCGTGAGAACTTGAAAACATCCAATTTGGCACAGTTTACCTGGATTTAGAACAGCAAGTTTGCAGTTTACCGATTGAACGGGTGGAAAAATTGGCAGAACGGGTGCTGGAGTTTGAGAGGGAAGCATTAATGTTAAATTGGTTAAAGGATTTGCTGAAAAAGCATTTTATCGCTGAGGAGGAAGAATTAGACCGATGAAAGCAACCGAAGTTAAGTTCCTCAAGTTTCTCCAACAGCCCAATCAATTTGTCATTCCCATATACCAGCGTACCTATAGCTGGACGCTAAAGCAATGCCAGCAGTTATGGAACGATATCATTCGCGCCGCTGAAGATGAGGAAGTATCGGGTCATTTTGTTGGCTCGATTGTTTATATCGAGGGGGGTTTGTACCAAGTTGCTGCTGTACCTCAACTTTTACTTATTGATGGACAGCAGCGAGTAACAACCATTTCTCTAGTCTTATCGGCATTGGGTAAGGCAATTGAAGTATCGGGTGAGAAGCTGGAAACCAGCCGAAAAAAAATCGACAGTTATTATTTGTTTAATAATCAAGAAGAGGGGGAAGAACGATACAAATTACTGCTTACCCAGAGTGACCGGGAGACATTTATACGGCTGATTGAGGAACGAGAGTTGCCTCAAATCGCATCTAAGCGAATTGTCGAAAATTATCGGTATTTTGAAAGCAAAATTCGCAAGCATGAGATTGACCTCAATAGTCTCTATCGGGGGATTAGCAAGCTCATTATTGTGAACATTGCCCTAGAACGCGATCGCGACAATCCCCAACTTATCTTTGAAAGTCTCAATTCCACGGGTCTTGACCTGTCCCAAGCTGACCTGATTCGCAACTACGTTTTGATGGGGTTGCCACCAAAGGAACAGGAAGAAATTTACAACGATTACTGGTATCCGATGGAGCAAAAGTTCGATCGGGGCGACCAATCAGGTCTGTTTGACCGCTTCGTGCGGGACTACCTGACGCTTAAATCCCGGTCTGGCGCGATTCCCAATATTCGGGATGTCTATAGCAGCTTCAAAAGCTATGTCCAGAGACAAACGGGAACATCCATTCGTGACATTATTGCTGATGTTTATCACTACTCCAAACATTACGTCAAGTTGGCGTTTGAGCAGGAAACTGACCTGACGATTAAGCAAGCGCTTGCTGATATCAATACGCTCAAAGTTGATGTCGCCTATCCGTTTTTGCTGAAAATTTACGAAGATTACAGCAAAAATTTGCTGACGCGGGAGGAATTGGTCAGTATTTTGAGGTTGGTGGAGAGCTACGTTTTTCGCCGCGCTATCTGCGGTATTCCGACTAACTCGATGAATAAAACTTTTGCCAATCTCAGTCGGGAAATTAACCTGGAAAACTATCTTGAAAGTGTGCAACTGGCATTCGTGCGGAAGGATTCCTACAAGCGATTTCCAGATGATGAAGAATTTCGCCGAGAGTTTGTGGTTAAAGATATCTACAGCTTCCGCAACCGCAATTACCTGCTGCGGAAGTTAGAAAATCACGATCGCACAAAAGAGCTGGTTAATCCTGAGAATTATACCATCGAACATATCATGCCTCAAAATCCCAAGCTTCCGGCTCAGTGGCAGGTGGAATTGGGGACATCTTGGCAGGAAATTCAGAGAAAGTATCTGCACACGATAGGCAATTTAACCTTAACAGGTTATAACTCTGAATATAGCGATCGCCCATTTTGGGAAAAGCGAGACATGAAAGATGGCTTTGCTGACAGTCCCCTGCGCCTAAACCGGATGTTAGCCAAGCTGGATAGCTGGAATGAAACAGAAATCAAGAATCGAGCGGAAGTTTTAGCAAACTGGGCGGTGAAGATTTGGGCTATTCCTGTTGTTGAAGTAGATAGTCAAAATTTTTATGACTCAGGCATTTTGCCAAATAATTATGAAGACTACTTACAACAAGAGAAAATTTCAGACTTATTTGAGACTATTCAGAAACGAATACTAAACTTAGATGCTTCGGTTACAGAAGAATTTAAAAAATATTATATTGCATATAAGACTAGTAATAATTTTGTAGATATTTATCCTCAGAAAAGCCGTCTTCGCTTGATATTAAATCTATCTTTTGATGAAGTTGTTGATCCGAATAATTTATGTAAAAACATAACCGGGTGGCGCATGAATGGGGATGTAGAAGTTGGTTTTTCTTCGCTGGAACAACTGGATAATGTGATGGCTTTAGTCCGTCAAGCGTTCGATAAGCACAGCGAAGAATCTACTCAGCTTTAAATGTCCATTCCTGATTGCCAATGCGGATAATATTACCCGAGGTTAGGGTACAAGGCTGATGGGGAGTAAGCCGTTGTCCATTAACAAATGTCCCAT
>CAKZMA010000729.1 GCA_937127375.1 uncultured Coleofasciculus sp.
CCCAGCTCCCCCAGCTCCCCCAGCTCCCCCAGCTCCCTCTGCTCCCCCAGCTCCCTCTGCTCCCCCAGCTAGGGCGGGTTTAGTTAAGTTAGAGGTTTTCTCCGCAAGGGTATTGGTAAAACCCGCCCCTACACCCCCTGCTTTCTTTAACGCCTCAACCAATTCCTCAATGCGGATGGGTTTGCTGATATAATCATCCATACCTGCCTCGATGCACATTTCGCGATCGCCCACCATGGCATTAGCAGTCATGGCAATTATTCGCGGACGTTGTGATTGAGTATCCCCATCTAAATCAGACCACTCTTGACAAATGCGCCGGGATGCCTCTAGCCCATCCATTTCTGGCATCTGTACGTCCATAAACACCACATCATAAGGCTGACGCCGTAGCGCTTCCAAGACTTCTAACCCATTCCCTGCGACATCTGCTCGATATCCCATCCGTTGCAACAGATGCAACCCTACCTGCTGATTCACCGGATTATCTTCTGCCAGTAAAATCCGTAGGGGTAACCGTTCACCCATCTTGGCATCAATGTCTGGTTTCTTGGCGCTGTGAACTTTCACCTTAATCGGTATCCCCGCCATCGCTTGCATCAGCACATCACACAGTTGAGACTGTTTAATCGGTTTAGTCAGAAACCCAGCAAACGTCTGCTTCACATCAGGTGTATCGACTTGCAACTCACCCAGAGACGAGAGCATCACCAGAGCCAGCGTTTGACAACCGGGAACTTTACGAATTTTTTGCGCCAATGTCACCCCATCCATCTCTGGCATCTGCATATCCAGAATTGCCAAGTCAAACCGTTCCCCCTGATGTAGCCAATCTAAGGCTTGAACCCCTGATTGTGCCGCATAGCATTCCATTCCCCAAACTTGAGCTTGGCGCATCAAAATCTTACGATTGGTGTCGTTATCATCAACAATTAGCAGTCGTTGACCATCGAGTTCCAATCGACAAACCTGATTCGTATTCTGCTGGGTACTCGGATCAGCCGGAACCACGAGGGTGAAGTAAAAGGTTGAACCCACTCCATCTTGACTGTCTACCCACATTGTCCCGCCCATCATTTCGCACAATTGCTTACAGATGGCAAGTCCCAATCCTGTACCACCATATTTGCGGGTGGTGGAGGAATCGATTTGACTGAAGGGTTGAAATAAACGGTTTAATCGTTCTGGGGGAATACCAATCCCGGTATCCTTAACCGCAAATTGAATCCGATAATGAGGGGTAGCCACCGAGGGAGTAATTCGTGGAGTTAGGCTAGTTTTTGTTTCCCGGCGCTCCCATTGTTCATAGTCGAGTTTCTCGGCGTTAACGGAAACAATCACTTCCCCCGATTGGGTAAATTTAACCGCATTGCTTAACAGGTTAACCAAAATTTGCCGTAAGCGGGTTACATCACCAATAATCATGCGGGGGGTTTGAGGCGTGATTTGATATGCCAGTTCTAAGTGCTTATCACTGGCTTTAGCCGCTAATAGATCTAGACAATTTTCAATACAAATTTGCAGATCAAAGGAGACTTCTTCCAACTCTAGTTTGCCGGATTCAATCTTGGAGAAGTCAAGAATATCATTAATAATGGTGAGTAAGGTATCACCACTATTACGAATGGTCGTGACAAATTCTTGTTGATGTGACGTTAACTGCGTATCCAAAAGCAGTCCAGTCATACCAATCACCCCATTCATCGGCGTGCGAATTTCATGACTCATCGTGGCGAGGAATTCGCTTTTAGCCCGAGTCGCTGCCAAAGCCACATCACGAGCTTGTGCCAATTCTTGTGCTGCCTGTTGACGCTCAATTTCTCCGCCAATCCACTGCGCCATCAGTCGTAACATTTCTATTTCTATATCTTTGAATGGCTTTTCTCGGGGGGTGAGACTGGCGAAACAGAGTGTACCATACAAGTCTCCAGCGACAACCACAGGGACACCGATATAGGCTTCGACTTGGAAAACTTTGAAGCCAGGGTGATTGTGCCACTGGCTGGTGCTAGCGGATAAGATACAAAGGGGTTTTTTGGCGTGTACGATTTCGGCGCAGTAGGTTTGTTTCAGGTCAAGAGTGACGCCTTTGAAGCTCAAATTATTGGGCATTTGAGCGGCAATAATTTCATAACGCCCATTCTCGGTGTCAATGTTTTCAATATGAGAGAGGATACCGACATCCAGATTAAACTGGCGGCGTCCCATGGTTAGTAAGTTTTGCAGCTTTTGCTCAAAGTTAGAATTTTGTCCGGTTGTGACTTCGTATAAAGCGCGAATTATGGCAGCATTTTCGCGCAGTTCTTGTTCAATGTGTTTGCGTTGAGTAATATCAATGGCAATGCCTAAAATTGCGGGTGTTGCTGAACCCGTGACATAGAAGGGAATGCGGGTGGTTTGCACGATGCGGATATTCCCCTGAGCATCGGGAACTCGTTCTTCTGGGATGTGTTTGGGTTGTCCATCTTGGATAATTTGCCGTTCTTCTTCGCGAATGCGGCGCAGTTGTTCGGGAGATTGAATAAAGTCTTCGTCTTTGTGGTTGAGCAGATGTTCTACCGTTGTCCCATAGGCATCTGCGATCGCTTGATTGACTAAGATAAACTGTCCATCTAAATTTTTGGCGAAAATAAAGTGAGGCACTAGATCAATGATTTGACGTAGCTTTTGCTCACTGGCTTGTAACTGTTCGGCGGCTTGCTTGCGATCGCTAATATCCTCCACTGATCCTTCATAGTACAGCAGCACACCACTGGCATCCCGCACCGCACGAGTATTCTCACTAATCCAGATAATACTCCCGTCTTGGCGATACACTTGGGACTCGAAACTGGAGACAGAACCCTGTTGATGAATTAGGCGTTTAAATTCAGCCCGTTGGTTTTGATCGACGTAGAGTTGATGTTCACAATTAGTGAGGCGGTTGATCAGGGCGGCGGGGGAGGGATAACCATAAATCTTAGCCAGAGCCGGATTAGCGCTAAGATACCGTCCATCGGGGGTGGTTTGGAAGATACCCCAACCCGCGTTTTCAAAGATACTGCGATATTTTTCTTCGGCTTCCAGCAAGGCGTCGGCGACTTGGATACGTTCTTTGATTTCCCGTTCTAACTTCTGATTCACCTGGGTTAATTCTTTGGTACGCTCATTGACACGCTGCTCAAGTTGTGAATTTAGAGTACGCACCGCCGCTTCTGCTTGTTTGCGATCGCGGATTTCAATTTCCAACGCCTGATTCGCCGCTTGCAGTTGAGCGGGGCTGGGTAGCGCCAAGGCTTGGGGAGTCAGCGGAATCAGTACCATCGCCGTGTAACAGGAAACCAGAGCCGTAACTGCTTTAATCAAGCCAGAGAGCCAATAATCTGGAAACCAAAGTGTCCAGACTCCCATGACATGAGTCATCCCACAGGCAATAATAAAAGCACCAAATAAGAAAAATATTCTGGGAAACGGGACATCCTCTCGCTGGCTAACAAAGTAAAGCAGAATAACAGGAATTGAAAAATAAGCCAGCGCGATTAAGGCGTCAGAAATAACATGTAGGGAAACTAAATTCGTTTGCCACAAGTAGCAATGACCGTGAGGAATATACAATAGGGTTGTTAATAAATCTGGCATTGTCAGTCCTTCAATAATCCAGCAGATTGACTCGCTAATCAATCAATAGTTTTTGCCGTGAGCAGAGCAAATTTTGAGTTCCCTCCCCTTGACAAAGGGAGGGTTGGGGAGGAGTCCGTCTCAAGGTATTCGAGATCTCAATTGTTTGATCCTGCCCCTAGTCTACTTGTCTAGTCTGCCCATTCTTATCCGGCTAATGCACAGGTCGATCCGCGAGTTGCTCTAATTCCGTTTCCTGTAGAAAATGGCAAAACATTAATAGCTAACGGTAAATCATCCATTTCTCTCTATGTATTAGCACAACCTGTAAGAAATCTTTATCCCCAACACCTTATCTATAATAGATGTTTGGGTTGGGCAAGCAGGGAAGCAGAGGGATACCAGATGGAAGGACGATGACACGTTAAAATAATGTAATCAAAGATTCTCGCC
>CAKZMA010000730.1 GCA_937127375.1 uncultured Coleofasciculus sp.
CTTACATATTTTGAATCGCCTCAGTTTCGGTCCTCGGCTTCAGGAGATAGAAACTATCCAGGGGATAGGTATAGATACTTACATTAAACAGCAACTGAACCCAGTCTCAATTGACTTGCCCCCCGTCTTGAAACAAAAATTGGAATTGCTGAAGACTTTGACGACTAACCCCATTCGACTATTTCAGCAATTTAATCCAAATCAGCCTCATAATAAAGCTCAGCGGCGACAGCCCATCCAAGAAGCCTTACAATCACGCCTATTGCGAGCAGTACTCTCACCTCGGCAGTTGCAGGAGGTGATGGTGGACTTTTGGTTCAATCACTTTAATGTCTTTGTTGGTAAGGGGGCAACCTACGTTTGGATAGGAGCTTATGAAGAACAGGCGATTCGTCCCCTAGCTCTAGGTCACTTTCGGGATTTGCTAGGAGCAACTGCACGACATCCAGCCATGCTGTACTACCTGGATAACTGGCAAAATACTGCCCCCAATAGCCCTGGTGCCAGGGGTCGCTTCCAAGGGTTAAACGAGAACTATGCACGGGAATTATTAGAGTTGCACACTCTAGGAGTTGATGGAGGCTACAACTCTCAGGATGTACAGGAACTGGCTCGCATTTTCACGGGTTTTGGATTAGCGCAGCCAAAACGATTGGGAGATGGCAGTGGCTTTTTATTTGATCCAAGTCGTCATGATTTTGGCGATAAAGTATTTTTGGGTACACTGATTCCAGGTCAGGGTGAGGCTGAGATAGAACAGGTATTAGATTTATTAGCGAATCATCCCGCTACAGCTCGCCACATTAGCACAAAGCTAGCCCAATACTTTGTGGCAGATGAGCCCCCCGAAAGTTTGGTACGACGCCTGAGTCAGCGTTTTAGTGAAACTGAGGGGGATATTCGAGCTGTGTTAGAAACCCTATTTACCAGTGAAGAGTTTTGGGAACCTCAGTATGTAGGGACAAAGTTCAAACCCCCCTATCAATATATAATTTCCCTACTCCGCGCTGTCGGTAGCACCAATCCAGATGTAATTAAAATTGCTGGGGTACTCGATCAGCTCAGCATGATGCCCTACCGTTGCCCAACACCGGATGGCTATCCTAACACTGAAGCTGATTGGCTTAATCCTGATGCAATGATGCGACGAGTCACCTTCGCTACCGCGATCGCCAAGGGTGCTTGGAGTGGCAAATCCTTGATCGATGCTGAGCAGCTCTATCAAACTCTAGGTCAATCTTTTTCGCCGAAGACTGTTTCACTGGTCACAGCTAGTCCCGAGGAAATACAATCAGCGCTACTGCTGGGCAGTCCTGAAATGATGTATCACTAAACGCTTGGATTTTATGAACCGACATTTAAATCGACGCCAATTGTTACAGACGGCTGGATGCTTCACTGTAGCCAGCCTGTTACCCTTAGGTATCCAAGGTTGGGTAGCCCGCACCAAAGCCCAGAATCCTAACCCTAATCGCCTCATTGTTCTCTTTTTGCGGGGGGGGGTAGATGGTTTGAGCCTCGTGGTTCCCTATCGGGATATAGCCTACTACCAGATGCGCCCAACGATCGCTCTATCTGCTCCTGGTGATCAAGGTAATCAAGACTCTGTGATCGATCTTGACGGTCAATTTGGTCTTCATCCCCGTCTTGCCCCCCTGATGCCCCTATGGCAGCAGAAGAGTTTAGCCTGGGTTCATGCAGCTGGGTCTCCCGATCCCACTCGTTCCCACTTCGATGCTCAGGACTATATGGAAAGTGGAACACCTGGGGTCAAAAGCACGAATGATGGTTGGATGAATCGGCTTTTAGAAGTCCTGCCCCAAGAAAGTTTGATCCAGGCGGTAAACCTAGGGAAGACAATGCCACGCATTTTGAGGGGCACTGAGAATGTGGTCAGCGTTCCCACGGGTCAACCTGGTCTCAATCATTTACTTGTGGATCGTCGAGGAATTCAAACTACCTTTGCTCGCCTTTACAGTGGTACCGCAGCGATTGATCTTGCCTACCAAGAAGGTCTTCAAGCTAGGAAAATCTTGCTGGCGGAGTTAGAAGAAGAACGCTTGATGGCGAGTCGAGGTGCAGGAAGTGCTGTAGATCTAGCTACTGATGCTCGTAAGTTAGCCCAACTGATGCGGGGAGATACTCGTACTCAATTGGCGTTCATGGCAATCGGTGGTTGGGATACCCATGTCAATCAAACCAATCTACTCAACCGCTACCTGCAACCCTTGGGTGAGGGATTAGCTACGCTGGTGCGGGAATTGGGCGATCTTTATAGGAAGACGACAATTGTCGTGCTGTCTGAATTTGGTCGTACGGTGGCAGAGAATGGGAACCAGGGAACCGATCATGGTCGGGGGACAACGATTGCGGTGCTAGGAGGTCAAGTCCAAGGAGGTCAGGTATTGGGGGATTGGCCTGGTCTGGAGCCATCTCAGTTAGTAGAAAGACGCTATTTGCCAGTAACGACGGATTTTCGCGATGTAATAGGGACAATTCTTCACAGACAATTGGGTCTGAAACCCACTCAGCTTGCTCAGGTTTTTCCGGATTACACAGTTCGAGAACTAACCTTATGATGGTCTACTATAATCGAGTTTCCCCAACCAAACTTCAGTTCCTCCAGAAGGATTATCAATATAAGTCCATTCACCCTGTCGCTTAACTGCTACCTTGGGTGCGAAGGGATTTGCCGTTCCAATAAAAAGTCCATGGGGCGTTGAAGCCATGGTGCGAAAGCCAATGTTGTAGGGGTTGTTAAAACCACGTCTGTTTACTGGTAACCAGTTTTCCCCATCTGCACTACGCCACAATTCTGCCCCTGTTTCTTGTGCTATGATAGTCTCGGTTTTGATCTTTTCAAGGAGCTTACGTCCTTGAGATTTTAATCTGTCTCTTGATATCCAATAAAGCATCAA
>CAKZMA010000731.1 GCA_937127375.1 uncultured Coleofasciculus sp.
CTTGCTGTCTGTTCCAGTTCATCATTGGTGCTGACAACAAGCCAATCATTTGTACTGATTTCTAGCTATTTGTTAGAGTGGCTCTCAACAATTGGTTCTAATTAGAGTTTATAGAAACGCATTATATCCCACACCTAAAAGTACGAGTACGGGTTTGCGGCGTCTTGGTATCCAGACAAAATGAATGATAGTTAATCAACGTAACTGACGTGTTGGCGGGGCGATAATCTTGTCCCATATTGGTCTTGACGCTTGGTCTGTAGACCACTATCATAGACAATAAGGAGGCAGAAAACAATGCAAGTTCTCGAATATAAAATCAAAGCTAAACCGCAACAATACGAAGCTATTGACGAGGCGATCAGAACAGTGCAGTTCATCCGAAATAAAGCAATTCGCTATTGGATGGATGCACCCAAAGATGCCAAAATCAATCGGTTTGCCTTGAATAAATATTCGACCGAGCTACGCAACGAGTTCTCCTTTGTCAAAGAGCTTAACTCAATGGCGGTGCAAGCTGCTGCTGAACGTGGATGGCTTGCCATCTCTCGGTTTTACGATAACTGCAAGTCGAAGAAGCCTGGAAATAATGGATTTCCCCGATTTCAGAAAGATAACCGTTCAGTAGAATACAAAACTTCTGGATGGTCACTTCATCCCACAAAGCGACGGATTACCATTACTGATAAAAAAGGAATTGGTGCTCTGAAACTTTTGGGTAAATGGGACATTCACACCTATCCCGTCAAATCCATTAAGCGCGTTCGGTTAGTCCGTAGAGCTGATGGATATTACTGCCAATTTGCAGTAGATATTGAGTGCGTCGATATTCAGCCCAATACAGGCAAAGAGATAGGTTTAGATGTTGGACTGGAATCGTTTTACACAGATTCAAACGGACACCAAGAACCTAATCCCAAGTTTCTAAAACGGGCTGAAACTGATATTAAACACGCACAACGTCGTATCTATAAAAAAGTTAAGGGTTCAACAGGAAGCCGTAAGGCAAGAGCTAGATATTCCAAGAAACACTTAAGAGTAAATAGGCAGCGGAATGAACACGCCAAGAGACTGGCGAGAAACGTATGCAAGTCTAACGACTTAGTAGCCTATGTAGACGCGCCAGCGGCTTGCCGAAGGCTAGACTTGAGAGTTGCAAATCTGCTCAAAAATCACTGTTTGGCTAAGTCAATTTCTGATGCAAGTTGGTATCAGTTCAGGCAGTGGATAGAGCATTTTGCAACCAAGTTTGGACGATTGGCTATTGCTGTTCCACCTCAATACACCTCTCAAGAATGCAGTCAGTGTAAGGCGATAGTCAAAAAATCCCTCAGCACGCTTATCCCATCTGTGTTCGTGTGGGTTGATTCTGCAAAGGGACTGGAATGCGGCAATCAATATTTTGCTTAAGGCAAAATCTACCGGAGGGCATCCGGAAAGTAACGCTAAGGGAGTTGGAACCTCTACGCTACTTGGGGCAACCCTGGTAGAGCAAGTTCTGACGATGAACTTAGAATCCTACGGTTTTAGCGAAGCGTAACCGTAGGATTGTCAAAATTCAAGGATATGTTCCCCTGACTGCTCTGGCTTGATGTCCCCTTTAAACAATAAGGTAACATCCCATGAACGCCCCACAGATTGAATTTGTCCCCCTGCGCGATGCGGTGAGTACAGAGGCTCTGACAACCCTGGATGTACTGGTTAAAATTGTTCCGCCACAGCCAGAGGCTAACCTAAAACGACCCGAACTTAATCTGGGTTTAGTGATTGACCGTTCCGGTTCGATGGCAGGGAAGAAAATCGCTTATGCCCGTCAAGCGGCGTGTTATGCGGTGCAGCAACTTCTGGGGAGCGATCGCGTGAGTGTAACGATTTATGATGATATCGTCGAAACCCTGATCCCCAGTACCCTCGCCACGGAAAAGAATTACATTACCCGTCAGATCGAACGGATTCACCCCAGAAACATGACCGCCCTCCATGATGGCTGGGTTGAGGGCGGTAAGCAAGTGCCAACCTCTGCAATTTCCGTTTAAGTTGGGATGAACCCGAACAGCAGGAACGACAACGGATACGGCAGATGTTCCAACTGCCCGTCGTCGCGGCGGCTGCTTTGGCTGAATATCCCCTGAATCCAGAGGTGCAGCAACAGGTGGTGCTGATGAGTGCAGCACGCGCTAAGAAGGAAGCGGTGCAAAAAGTGGATGAGGGAGACTATACAACCGCGAGCCAATTGCTACAAACCGCCCGGAAACAAGTGTTAGCCGCCCCGGCATCCCCTTTGATGGAACAAGAGGCGATCGCGTTAATTGATTTGGATCGGGATCTTCAGAGACGGCAGGTGCAACAATTCCGCAAAATGTCTCATTATCAATCCCATAGCATCAGCCGCAGTTTTAGCCAGTCTACTTATCATGACTATCAAGTGCAGCGGAGTCAACGCTATCGGGGGCAGAATTTACCCGATGATCTGCGGGGTCGAATTGAGGTGATTCAGGGGGATATTACGAAGCAACGGGTTGATGCGATTGTTAATGCGACGGATAATTATCTGTCAGGTAGTGGTGGTGTTGATGCGGCAATTCACCGGGCGGCTGGATCTGAGTTAAAAAAAGAATGTGAACAGATCCATCGTTGTGAGACGGGTGAGGCGAAGATTACCCGTGGCTATAATCTGCCCGCTCGATGGGTTATCCACACAGTCGGTCCGGTTTGGCAAGGAGGTCATCAGGGAGAGGATCAGATTTTGGCTCAATGTTATCGTAATTGTTTAATGTTGGCAGAGCAATACTCGATTAAAACCATTGCCTTCCCGGCTATTAGTACAGGGTTGCGGGGTTTTCCAAGTGACTGGGCATCCCGAATTGCTTGCTCGCAAGTCAAAATATTTTTACAGAGAAATTCTGCGATTGAGAAGGTGGTTTTTGTTTGCTTCGAGCAGCGGGATTTTGATTGCTATTTAAATAGCGTTTAATCGGGCGTTACTCCGGTACAGATTGATAAAAATAAAAAATAAAAGGCGATCACTATCCAATGAATTGGTAAACATATTTGCTCCACTCAGGTTAATCCCCGCCAACC
>CAKZMA010000732.1 GCA_937127375.1 uncultured Coleofasciculus sp.
TCTCTACTTGGCATCTCCTGGTTTTTTCAACGTCGCCAAATATTTACTCAGCGCTTCTGCCAACTCTTGTTCTGGGGATTGCTTTTTGGCTGGAGGTTTTTTCTTCGGTGCAAAGCCACCAAAGAACCACATCCAAAACAGGGCATACATTGCAATTATTACAAAACTAGACATGATAAGAATAAATCCTAAAAGACACTCGTGAAACAAGTCTGCTGAAATTCTTCACGATAGAATTAATTCTATCCGGATAAAATTCAGCTAGTTAGCACCCTCTTTTAGCGATTTCAATACAATTTTATCCTCTATTATTTCAATAGTCTGGTTTCCCACCTGAATTTGAGGATTAAATTCACTTCCTAGAACCTCAACCTCAGGCGCTGTCCCGGATTGAACCGTCATGACAACAATAAAGCGATCGCGCCCTGTGGCTTGAATCCTTCCCCCTGTCTCACTGGGGATAAATTCCAGGTTCACGTCAGAGGGTGTAATAAAGGTTCCTTGCATCGTCGCCCCGGATTCCGCCTCCAGGGTAAACTGTTGACCTTGAATCGTCACGTCTTCCTGGGTATGCATAATCCAAGTTTGATCCGGTTCTGCGGCGTCAACCACCTGATCCACCAAGACAAACAACCCCGGTACACCAGATGCGCCACTATAATCTACTGCTAGCGATCGCAACCAGTTTTGGTGGTGTAAACTAACCATACCCGACCCATCCGCACTTGCCTGAAATCCGGTTAAGTTCGCCGTCTTCCCCGCCTGCTTTTCCGGTAACAACACCACATTTTCATCCCTCTGTTTCCCATCAGATGCCATTCCCGCCGTCACCCAGCGCCCTCCTAATCCCCAAATTCGGAAACTTCCCGCATCGGGAAATGACCAATGTCCGCCTCTGGGTTTCTCTCGCTTCAAAAAAATACTGGTAACAAAATCATTTTCATCTCGCCACTGATTGCGGAACGTAAAGAAGCCTTTTTGTGCATCTACTAATACCCGCCCCCACACATCTGCGGGGTTCTGAATTGTTACGTCTTGGGGATATCCAGCGAAAATATACGCCGCTTCATGGGGTAACTCAATGCCAAAACTGTTATCCCCCTTCCTCCCCCAATGACGGTTAAAGAACCACATAACTCCTGGTAGCAGCCGTTCCGGTACTATCCCCAATCCCACCGCAAACATAGAACCCGTGGGGCTTAAGCGATGACGCCCATAAGTGGGAATCGCCACTTCCCCATCTTCACCCACCATCCGAGTCACATACTGGGGTAGAAACCAAGCCGCGTGCGATCGCGTGACCAAGTCTTCCCCCAATACAGTCTGATACGCTTGTAAAAAGGGCATTACGGTGAGAAACCAGGGTTCGGTACTGTAATGATCACCCTCAGATCCAAAACCGCGATCGCCAATGCCAATGGTGAGATAGCGTTTAATATTCCGTTCCGCCACTTTCAGCCAACGCCAACTCTGGGCATCCCCCTCCTCCAGTAGCGCCAACGCCGCTAACCCAGCCGCCCCTCGCGCCCTTGCATTCCAGTTACTCGCCGGGTTAGGATTCCAGCCATCACCCGCCGTTCCTTTCACCAGCAGGGCGGTTTGAGTCGCTAACCAATCGGCTACCTGTTGTACCTGTTCCTCATCCCAAGCCAAATAACACAAATCATACGCTAACGCCACGCCTGCGACTACTGTAGAATGTTCCAGTAAACGGGGTCCCGGTTGGTTCATGGAATTGACAGTAATCTGCCAAGCGGTTTCGGCGGCGGTTTGATCCTGCTGGATTAGGGAGAGGAAACAATACCCAGCCGCGTGATAGCCCCCCGTTGGCACATAGCCATCGTAATAGATGGGTTGGTCTAGACTCCGTTGCAACTGTGCCAGAATCGCCTCACCCCTAGGCGTCTTAGCCTGTTGACGCAATTGGGGAAGTTGATCTTGGCGAAAAATTAATCGAGGATGTTCTTGGGGACGCAGAGGACGATGATTTGCCACGGGTTGTGACCAATGGGGACGAATAATTCCCTGGACTTCTCCCTTGACAGGTTGGTCATTTAGGGTTCCAGAATAAGTGCCAATTAGTTGATTATCCTCATGCAACCGCACTTGGATATCATACTCTGCTTGTCCTTCTAGGGATTGCCAAGGATCAGGATAAATTTGCATCTGCACATCCAGATTCCATAACCGTCCCCGTTGACTTATCTGGAGAACTCCCTGATGATCCGCCTGATTGAACTTCGGCGCAAATCCCCATACTTCGCGATCGCACTCATCAGCATCACAGACTAAATCTATGGTTATATCCTGATAAACGGGTTCCCCTTCCCAGGTTTTCCACACGCCACGTTTTAGGGTTAAACGGATATCCCCGGATAACATAGCTGGATCAATCATTTCTGCTGGGGAAGGATGAGAACCTCCTAACCAGAAAATAAATGACGCCGCTATTAAATAAAGGATTTTGTTATTGGTCATTGGTCATTTGTCATTCGTCATTGGTCATTGGTAAGGCGCTTGTAGGGGCGACCCGCTTGCATAAATTAACAACTCCCATCCACTCAATTGGATCGGGTCGCCCTCTCCTCTCTTCCCCGTGCAAAAGGGGATCAAATGTATCCCATAAGAGCGGAAAGTGCTGTAAACTCAACAGTCAATTATGTTAGGTACGATTACTGGAGATATTGTTGGCTCAATTTATGAAGGACAAAGTATCAAAACCAAAATTTTTGATCTGTTTAATCCGAGGCGTTATTTTACCGATGACACGGTACTCACCATCGCCGTCGCTGATACCCTTCTCATCGGTTTTTGACTCCTCATGCAATATCTGAGTAGAACACCAGTTCAGTAGTCTCATCTTTACTCTATTCTTCCCGAAAAATTTACAACGACTTAAATGACTTCCCAGCGCGACGCTGATTGCAGCGTTTGCGTAAATTATCATAGAATATTACTGTATTACTTGTTTTACATTGTCTTACAGCTCTGAGTGCCTTTCAGACTGGAACCTGAAAGATAGAAACCACTCATCACCGACTGAGAGCAAGTTGCCATTGTGTAACAGTGAGTCAAAACCCTTACTCCTTACTGAGTAGACTGTCACGCTTTGTAGGGGAGCATCTATCTGAACAATTTAAATGAAAGATGATAATGCAGCAGCCAGATCAAGGCGGTAAGGGGGATCAATCCCCAGATGTGCTGTCACCCGAACAAGCGTGGAAACTCTTGACAGCCCTAGCGGGTAAAGAGCGCATGTTGCAGGATCGAGGCGCACAGAAGGTTGTACCCCTATTATGTGAATGGCTGGGATATCTGTCGTTTGGCATAGAATTAGTCGGGCGATACTTAGCCAAACATCCCGATATATCTTTAACTGATATGCTCAAACGGCTGGAAGCGCAACATCCTGATACAGCAAACCAGCCGCCAAGCCAACCGACACTCCAATGGGGAATCAACACCATCTTGGAATACGTATGGAGAGAACTCAATCCCCTAACTCAGCAGGTTAGTCAACTTTTGAGCTTATTTGCCCCAACCCTTTGGCGGTGGCAATGGTTAGACTATGCCAGTGAGATTTTGCATTGGAGACAGGCAGATCTCGACCAAGCCAAAACTCAACTGTATCAGTGGCGTTTAATTAAGTCAGTGGCAAATCGCCGGGGTTGCTACACAGTTGAGCCCTTAATTCGGGAGTTTTTTCGCAAAAAACTGGAGACATTGGATGCACCCACCGTTTTTGTGTCTCACCCTCCTTTTCCGTTCCCACCCCAGACGTCGTCCAAGCCGATTCCCCAGCCACCTCAACTGGATACTCAGTCTTCTTTGCCAAGGCAAATTTCCGATGAGGATTCAGCCTCGCAGACGCCACCTCCTAGAGAATGGTCTTCCTTTCTCTTCCCTTATCCTGACGTCCCGGGGTCTGCTGAAGATTGCCTGATTGAGCAGCAACTCTATTTTCCGATTACGAATTCCACTTGTTCGTGTCAACGAGACAACTCTTACATTGCCAATTCAGGAGTTTCCCAAAAAAGCAAGAATAAAGCACCACCCTTAAGAAAACTTCAGGCTGATGACTTCAGGCAGGCTTTTACCGCTATTCTTATTGAACTGGTTCAGCAAATTCCTGATCATCCTACCCGCGAGCCGATAACGTTTTTGGAGGAGATCCTGCCTCACATTCAAGAAATAGCCCACACCCTAGAATCAGCCGTAAGGGATGAAGATTTACTCTGCTTATTTGACAGTTTGGGCAAATTCTCTAAAGGTCAAGGATTAACGGATTTACTTTGGCTATTCGATCGCTTAGGTAGATTTTATCAGCATCAGGGAGTGGGCAATCAGGCAGAATCCTGGTTTCAGCGGTGCGTATCTATCGCCCAAGCCGCTTTTGGCGAGGAACATCTTGATGTTGCCACTAGCTTGAATAATTTGGCAGGACTTTATTATACCCAAGGTCGCTACAGTGAAGCTGAACTCTTTTACCTGCAAGCCTTAGAGGTGAGAAAACATCTGTTAGGTAATCATCATCTTGATGTTGCCACCAGCTTGAATAATCTGGCAGGACTTTACTATGCTCAAGGTCGCTACAGTGAAGCTGAACCCCTTTATTTGCAAGTTTTAGAGGTGAGAAAACGTCTTTTAGGCAATTGCAATCTTGATGTTGCCAGTAGCCTCAACAATTTGGGATTATTGTACTATGCTCAAGGTCGCTACAGTGAAGCTGAACCCCTTTATTTGCAAGCCTTAGAGGTGAGAAAACGTCTTTTAGGTAATTGCCATCCGGCTGTCGCGACTAGCATTAACAATTTAGCCGGACTCTACAATGCTCAAAAACGCTACAGAGATGCAGAATCGCTATTAGTTCAGGCATTAAGTTTGAGTGAACAGCACTTAGGAGATGATCATCCTAATACGGCTATATTTCGGAAAAATTTATCCATTCTCCGCACTCATAAGAAGACTAATCGTCGCTGGTGGCAATGGTTATGGCAAAAGCAATATTAGGGAGCAATATTAGGGAGCAATATTAGGGAGCAATATTAGGGAGCAATATTAGGGAGC
>CAKZMA010000733.1 GCA_937127375.1 uncultured Coleofasciculus sp.
TGGCTATTGATGGTAACGTTTCTACAAAACCCGCCCTGACTGACTCAGTGTTGACTTTTGAGTTATAACTGTCGCCCTAAAGGTGAGGGTGAATGGTGCTGATTTAAGGCTAGTGGACAGTACCACCCTATGGTATATCAAGGGTTTCGGCGAGTCAAAACTGCAAATTTTCAGTACCATTTAGGTTAGGACAGTTTTTCTTCCCCAGCTTCCTCATCTCCCCCAGCTCCCCCAACTCCCTCATCTCCCCCACTTCCCCTAATCCGAAAACGTCCGTGATAAGTTCGATTGTGAGATAGAGTTGGATACTTGGATAATGGATGGATTTAGTGGTATTCATACCCTTTAACCGTCTCACCAAATCCAACCCGGACTTATCGAGGATGATGACAATGACCATTAACACAGCGAAGATTGAGAGCATCTTACAAAATTTTGTCACTGGCACCAGTGAGGTTCAGGGAGCAGCTTTGGTGTCTCCAGACGGGCTACCCTTAGCTTCAAGCTTACCCAATGAGATGGATGAAGAACGAGTTTCCGCCATGTCAGCCGCAATGCTGTCGTTGGGAGAGCGGATTGGCTCAGAATTGTCCCGAGGCTTTCTTGATCGCATCTACGTCGAAGGCGATCGCGGCTACGGCATTTTGACCAATTGCGGCGAATATGCTGTATTACTGGTTTTAGCTAGCAAAGCGGCGAAACAAGGTGTACTGCTGCTGGAAATTAAGCGTGTGATTCCAGAGTTGAAGGCGGCGCTTGATCCAATCCGGAAAATATCTGGAGCCTATGATACTCAATCACAGGTCGCTGAATAATTCATGACCACGACAAGAACCCCAATTGCTCTCCTACCTCTATCATGGCTGTGACGAGGTGGGATACTCTCTTACACTGCCGAAGAGTGAGTTTGCCCAGAATGCAGTGTGGGCTTGAGTTTAAGCTCACATACAGGATAGAGATTTAATCCCCATAGCTCTATCAAGTCGGTACGGTACGCTAAAGCGCTGCTCACAGATAAGTCTTGAACTTGAAAGAATCCTGAGAACCGACACCCAATCTTGAATCAGGCAGTGTAAACTTGTCCTGACTGTTGCTTTGGCGCTCTGACTGATGTTGCCAAGGTTAGGATAACACGATTACTATAGATCATAAAGATATTTATGATTTATCTAAGATAAGTAACAAAAAATTGATTATTCTTCAATTGGAATTGTAAACCTAAGACAATAAGTCTAGAGTTTGCCTATTTTTTGACAATTTTTTAGCAAGTAGTGAACAAGTAATGGCAATTACAAGCTGTTTGTCGGAGTTTTCTCTCCCTGAACTATTTCAATTTCTGGATCAAGGCAGCAAAACCGGATTGCTGACCTTGCGATTCCTGACAGAAAATCAGGAGAAACGAGTACGCCATGTACTATTACATCAAGGTCGCATTGTCGCTGTGACCAATCGATTGGATCATCAGTGCTTGCTCGCCATGATTGTCCAACGAGGCTGGATTAGCCCAGAAGTGTTGCGAGAGCAGGTGAACCGTTGTCCTGCGAATATTCCGATTGGTTTATATTTAAAGACTCAATCGTTTCTCCAGCCGGAACAACTCAGACTGTTGTTCCACGCCCAAGTTCTACGGCAAGTCTGTGGTTTGTTTCGGCTGAGAGAGGCTCGATTTAAATTTGATACTAAAGCGACTTTGCCCACGACGGAAATGACTGGCTTAAGCCTCAGCGCCACCGAAGCCACTTTAATGGGTTTACGAGTGTTAAGAGACTGGGTATTATTAGCAAACAAACTGCCAGAACCAACCTCCGCTCTGTCGAGGGTAGTGATTGGCAAGCGTCATCTGCGCTTGGATTCGGTGGAAGGGCAAGTTTGGCAGCGATCAAATGGCTCGATTTCTCTGAATACAATGGCAACTCAGCTCAAACAACCCATAGAAATAATTCAACAAACGGCATTCCGACTGATTAGCGTGGGTTTAGTCCAAGAAGTCCCAATGATGACGGCGGCGTCTCGTTCTAAAGCAATGGCAGAAGATGTCTTAGAGCCTGTAGCTGCTGGAACTAATCACGGCAGTAAAGAGGAGAATGGTTCTGAGGTTAGTCCTTCCTTTATGCAAAACTTGCTGGGTTTCTTGAGGAGCAGCAAGTAACGGTGGAAATTATGCGTCTAGTTGTTACGGGTACAGTGGGTGCTGGCAAGTCTACCTTCATTCGCTCAGTTAGCGAGATTGCCGTAGTTGATACGGATCGAATCTCAACTGATCAAACTACTGAGATTAAGAAAAAAACAACCGTAGCGATGGACTTTGGACGCTTACAATTTGCCCCAGAAATGGCATTGCATCTCTATGGTACACCCGGACAAGCTCGCTTCGATTTTATGTGGGATATCTTGATTCGCAAAGCCCATGCTTATATTCTTTTGGTGGATGCTCATCGACCTAGCGATTTTCGCTCAGCCCGTAAGCTGCTGGCGTTTATGAAGCAGAGGGTAGATATTCCCATGCTAATTGGCTTGACCCATAGGGATTGTGAAGGCGCTTGGTCTGAAGAAAATGTGGCGATCGCTCTAGGGTTTGTGGATGAAAAAACTCGTCCACCTTTCGTCAGCTTAAATGCGAATGAAAAAGATTCTGTTATTGATACTCTAATTGTCTTAATTGAACATTATTTAAATTGTGTTGTTAAAACCTAAGAGGTTAGGCATTTTTAATTCTTTTAAATAAATAAATTTTATAAGAAACTAAATTTAAATCACTATATTTAATTATTGCCAACGCCAGAAGCAACAGAAGGCAGATCCCATTTTTGTCAATCATTATGGATTGTGTGAGCATTTTGTTCATATCTAGAAGTAAGCTAGCCAGATGTTTATGCTTCATGTAGGCTTCGGCGTCCTTGCTACTTGGACTAACGTGACAGGATCATGCTGAAAAAATTAAGACTATCGGCTAATATGAATAATTGTTAAGCTATAATCTTATTAAGAAAATATAAAATTCAGCTAACTTCCTTTAAAGCTTCAACACGTCCTGCCTGATTGAAGTCTGCGCTGATGTTCTTAAAACTGTCCTTTTAAAACTATGGCTATTACAGGTTACTTATCTGATTTGTCTGTTCCCGAACTGTTTCATTTGATTGAACAAGGCAAAAAAACCGGGTTACTCACATTACGCACCAGATCAACCAGCCCATCCATTCCCTATTATGTATGGGTTCACCAAGGTCGTATTGTCGCGACGGCTAATCGCTTGGATGGTCAAGGTTTAATCGCCCTGATTGAGCAATGCCAGTGGGTGAGCGATCGCGTAGTAGCCAAGTTAGTCCAATGGTGCTGTCCGACAGGAAAACCTCTGGGATTGTGTCTCAAAAATCACGGTGTTTTACAAACCGAACATCTCAAGCAGTTATTCCAAGTTCAGGTTTTACAGCAAATCGGGACTCTGTTCCAACTCAAAGATGCTCAATTTAAATTGGAGCAGAATGCACCCCTACCTGGGCGAGAAATGACGGGGTTGAGCATACCCGCCACCGAAGCCACATTAATGGGATTACGGGTGCTGCCAAACTGGGATACCTTAGCTGATAAATTACCTGATCCCAATAGCGGTTTAATCAGTACAAAGACAGGTCAACTTCGTTACCGATTAGATCCGGTCGAATGGCAGATCTGGGAGTACACTAAAGGGACAGTTTCGCTGAAAATGATTGCCAGGGAACTACGACTTCCGATAGAAAAAGTTCAGCAAATTGCTTTTGCCCTGATTACAGTCGGTTTAGCCGAAGAAGTGCCGTTATTCATGGGAAATCTACCCACTCAATCCGTTGAACCCTTACCCGCGCAATTGACGGAAGAATCGGGCACTAAAACGCTCAGTCAATCTTTCGTACAAAACGTTATGAGTTTTTTGCGGAACAGTAAAGCCAAACCAATATCAATTGGAACTTAATGGCGGGTTTGTCGGGGCGGGTTTCACAACTATCCTTTCGGTTTTAACTAGATTTGACTAAACCCGCCCTCCGGATTTAGGCTGACGGCGCTGTTGCTACTTTTACCATTTCCTCTGGCGTCAAATACGAATGAATGACTTCACCATCTCGAAACCACACAATACGCTTCGTCAAACGAGCGACATCCGGTTCGTGAGTCACCATCACCACTGTAATTCCCTCCTCATTGAGTTGGCTAAATAACCCAATTACTTCAGCCGTGGTATGAGAATCCAGCGCCCCGGTTGGTTCATCTGCTAAAAGTAATACGGGTTGATTGACGATCGCGCGGGCAATGGCTACTCGTTGCTGTTGTCCACCAGACAGTTGATTGGGCTTATTCAACTGGCGGTTTTCCAATCCTACTCGCTTTAAAGCACTCATGGCGCGATCGCGGCGTTCTTGGGGAGAAATTCCAGCATACACCATGGGCAACATCACATTTTCCAAGGCGGTGAGTTGGGGTAGCAGGTGAAACTGCTGAAACACAAAGCCAATCTTGACATTGCGAATCCCAGCTAATTGAGTATCATCAAGATGAGAAACATCCACACCATCTAGGTAATAGCGTCCAGACGTGGGTTGATCAAGACATCCGATAATATTCATGGCGGTTGATTTGCCCGAACCCGACGCCCCCATAATTGAGCAGTATTCACCTTTATCTATGGTTAGATTCACTTGGCTGAGGGCTTTGACTTCTGTATTACCCGTACCATAAACCTTAGAGATATTTTCTAGACGAATAATGATGGGTGGTTCAACTGACGTTGAATGAATCGACGATGGAAAATTGATAGAATCGTGCATAAAGCTCTACGGTTAATAAACAAGACAATTGTAGGGGCGGGTTTAGGAA
>CAKZMA010000734.1 GCA_937127375.1 uncultured Coleofasciculus sp.
ACCCTTTAGTTTTACTCGCCTCATGATTTTGCTCAGGGTTGGCTGAGGCGAGGTTGTTACCCAGCTTAGTCACGGTTTCCTCGTGGTTCGTGAGTTATCTCAACACCTGATGTTGATCTTAGCGAATATGTTCCTGACTCTAGGTTTGTAAGTTAGGACACATCATTTGGTAGAGACGTTCCGGCGGAACGTCTCTACAACAGTTCGCTTTAATTGTGTCCACCCCCTTCAAGGTGAATTTACGGAGATGGAATCCTCAACCTAGGTTTACACCCCGTAATTTCCACGAGGACTAATCAGAATCACTATGCAACAATTTATCAAAGTGGACAGTAAACGCCCCATTTAAGGCTGGGGTTCTCTCAGTCTTCTGAGCCATTTTCAGGAGATGAAACCGGAATGGGTTGAGTTATAGATGAGGAGATACTCGCTGTCATGATTGTAGCCATATTTTTAAACACGTTAATACAGGTTAGGCATTTTAAGGAGAGCAACAATGGTTAAAATTTTAGTGATTGAAGATGAGGAATCTGTACGCGAGAATATCCTGGAACTGCTGGACGCAGAAGGGTTTGATGCGATTCTCGCTGAAAATGGACAGAAGGGGTTGCATCTGGCACAACAACATGATCCGGATTTAATTTTGTGCGATGTGCTGATGCCAGAAATGGATGGCTACGGTGTCCTTTCTGCCTTGCGTTCTCAAGGTGCGACGGCTAATATTCCGTTCTTATTTCTCACCGCTAAAGCTGCCAAAACGGATATTAAGCAAGGGATGAATTTGGGCGCAAATGCCTATCTAACTAAGCCGTTTACCTTAGCAGAATTGCTTGATGCGATCGCGACTCATGTTGGGGTGATCCATCGGTAGTGAGGGGGTAAGGGCGGGTTTTGTTGTTCATGTATTGGTGACAAGTCGTTTTAATGGCTAAACCCGCCCCTACAATTGTGACTCAATCCGATGGTTTGGAGGTGAAAATTAACCAGATAACGTTTATTCGAGGATTCGCCAATGTCAAACCTTTTATATTTCATCCATTCATGACTCATGGCTATCTCATCCAAGCATCTATCAATTAACGCTCATGGATCGGGGACAATGGAGAATCATCTGTTAACCCTACAAGTGGCAATTATGCAGCAGATTGCCCAAGTGACGCAAGGGAACGGTGTTCCCAAAGATGGGCTGCAAACGACGGTGGATCAATTGCGTTACGGTCTACAGGTTGATTCCTGTCTGATTTTTATGGTATCAGACTTGGGACTAACTACGGCGACTCTTGAGGGGGAGGTAAGGGGGACAAAGAGACAAGTAGACAAATATAACGTATTGCGAGGAAAGGGGACTGTAGATGACTCATCCTCTCGGCTAATTTGTGAGTTCTACGGGAAATATTATACTTGGCTAATTCAGGGAAAACCACTGATTTTTCCGATCGCGGATGAACAGCCCCCAGCGCCAATCCAAGAATGGCAGAGGGTTTCCGGTTTACCTCTGTTAATTTTACCCCTTTGTCATCGTCAATCCTATTTTGGGGCGATTAGCCTGCTGACGACGCAAGCGCAACGCCAGTGGAGTCAGGCGGAAATTGATTGTGTCTGTGCGATCGCGTCTCAATGGGCGATGGTATTCTATTACATTCAACGGGAACAAGACTACCACATTCAACAGCAAAAACATCAGCAGGTTATTGCCGCTTTAAATCGGGCGGAATCCCGAAATAACGCGCTTTTGGAAATTATCCCTGATGCTTTGTTTCGGATTAACAGTGCGGGAATTTATTTAGATTGGCATGGAGCAAAAACCGACACGCTGCCTATTCCGGCTGCCGATATTATTGGTAAACATTTACATCAAATCCTGCCCACACCAGTGGCGGGATTAATTTGGGATCATATTGAACAAGCGCTGGAAACGAAAACTATTCAACGGGTGGAATATCAACTCTGGGTGAATGGTAAAGCCCGCAATTTTGAAGCGCGAATTGTGGCGAGTGGGGTTGAAGAAGTTTCGGTAATTGTCCAAGATGTCACGGATCGGGTGCAAATGCGACTCAGCCTAGAACAAGTGAATGATGCCTTAGAAATGCGCGTGGAAGAACGCACGGCGGCGTTAAGGAAAGTCAATGATGTTCTTCAAGTCGAAATTATCGAAAGAAAACGGATAGAGGAACAACTCCGTACCAGTGAAGAACAGTTACGTCAACTGACAGAAAATATTCGCGAAGTCTTCTTTTTAACCACTCCTGATTTTAGCCAGATGATCTATATTAGTCCAGTGTATCAGGAGGTATGGGGACGTTCGACTAAAAGTTTATATGAACAACCTTCATCTTGGTTAGAATCCATTCATCCGGAGGATCGCGATCGCGTAACCCAAGCGTTACACAAACAGTCCCTAGGAGAAGCAAATTTTCAGGAAGAATATCGGATTGTTCGCCCTGATGGTTCAGTACGTTGGATGGGCGTGCGGGCGTTTCCGGTAGTGAATGAGGCAGGAATTACTATCCGAATTGCGGGGATTGCGGAGGATATTACTGAACGCCAACGAGTGCAAGCAGAACTTCTGAATGCCTTGGCACAAGAAAAGGAACTGAGTGACCTCAAATCCCGCTTTATTACGGTAACGTCTCATGAGTTTCGCACCCCTTTAACCACGATTCACTCGTCAGCCGAGTTACTAGAACATTATCGGCATAAATGGTCAGATGAGAAACAATTGATGCATTTGCACCGAATTCAAACCTCGGTTAAGTATATGACTAAATTATTAAATGATGTATTAATTTTAGGGAAAGCAGATGCAGGCAAACTTGCCTTAAGTCTAGAACCTATTGATTTGGAAGTATTTTGTGCCACATTAGTGAAAGAGTTGCAACTTAATCTGCAAAAACACTCTGTTATTAACATCAGTTATGAGTGGAAAGCGACCCTTGATGCCCAAGAAATATATCTAGACAAGCAATTACTCCAGCAAATTTTAGAGGATGTGTTAAGCAATGCGATTAAGTATTCATCCTCCGAAGAAACGATTGAAGTTAAACTCAAAGGAAATCGCGAACAAATTACCCTGGAAATTCGCGATCGCGGCATTGGGATTCCCCTAGAGGATCAAGACCGATTATTTGAAGCATTCCATCGGGGAACCAACGTTGGCACGATTCCAGGAACCGGATTAGGGCTTGCCATTGTGAAAAGATGTGTGGATATTCATCAGGGTGATATTCACATCAATAGTACCATCGGGGTTGGCACTACAGTAACCGTTACTCTACCCATCGTAAAGTCATGAAAAAGATATTAGTCATTGAAGATGAAGAACTCGTCCGGGAAAATATTTTAGAATTCTTGGACGCCGAAGGATTAACCGGAATTGGTGCAATCAATGGTTATAAGGGTCTTGATTTAGCCAAAGTCGAAAAACCGGATTTAATTATTTGTGATGTAATGATGCCGGGATTGGATGGATATAGTGTGTTAAAAGCGTTGCGTCAGCAGACAACATTTGCCACCACACCCTTTATTTTCTTAACCGCTAAAGCGGCTAAAGCTGATTTTCGGCAAGGGATGGAATTAGGGGCAGATGATTACCTGACTAAACCCTTTACCCGGGCAGAATTATTAGGCGCGATCGCGACTCGGTTTAAAAAGCAGCAGCAGTATCGTAGTGAACTTGAGCAAGCAAAGGATCAACTCGATTATTTGATGTATCATGACTCCTTAACCAATTTGCCTAATCAGTTATCCTTACGCGAGCAATTTAAACAGATAAAATTGACGCATAGCCAGCAATTAATGACAATTATATGTGTCGGTTTAGATCGGTTTAATCAAATTAATGACGACTTAGGGCATAGTGTAGGCGATCGCTTATTACAAGCAGTAGCCCAACGTTTAGTTAACGGAGTCACCTCTGAGGATTATGTAGCACGATTAGGCAGCGGTCAATTTGCGATTATTCTGCCCACAACCCCCCATAAAAAAGATGCAGTTTTCGTTGCCCAAACTCTCTTAGATCAGTTCTCCCAAACCTTTGCCATTGACGACCACGAAATCTTTGTCACCGCTAGTATTGGTATGGCACTCTATCCCCGTGATGGCAGGGATATTGAACAGTTACTGAATCAGGCAAATAAAGCCATGTTTCAGGCAAAGCAACAGGGAGGAAATTGCCATCAGTTTTACTCGATTGCCTTAAGTCAAGGGACTTGCGATCGGGTGGCATTAAAAACGAGTTTACGCTATGCGTTAGAACGAGATGAACTTCAGGTTTACTATCAACCGCAAATTAATTTAGAAACAGGTAATATTATCGGTGCAGAAGCCCTATTGCGCTGGGAACATCCCGAACGGGGACTGGTTTCTCCGATTAAGTTTATTCCCCTAGCAGAAGAAACGGGATTGATTTTGCCGATTGGGGAATGGGTGTTAAAAATGGCTTGCCAGCAAACACGCGATTGGCAAAAAATGGGTTATCCTCACTTGAAAATCGCAGTCAATTTATCCGGGCGTCAATTTCAGCAACTAGACTTGCGTCATCGATTAGTCAAGATTTTTACCCAAACCGGATTGCGACCGGAGTATTTAGAATTAGAATTAACGGAGAGTATGCTGGTGGAAAATACCGATGTAGCGATTCGCCGCTTACAGGCATTAAAAGCGCTGGGTGTGGAGATTGCCATTGATGATTTTGGCACAGGGTATTCGTCTTTAAGCTATTTACAGCAGTTTCCCTTTGATACTTTGAAAATTGACCGCTGCTTTATTCGCAATATTCAGGATAATCCGAGTCAGGCGGCAATTACCCAAGCGATTATTGAAATGGCAAATACGCTGGATTTAAAATTAGTGGCGGAAGGGGTAGAAACTGAAGCAGAACTTTCCTTTGTAGTTCAGCATCACTGTCATAAGATGCAAGGGTATCTGTTTAGTAAGCCTTTGCCAGCCAAGGAATTTGAATCCTTATTATTCAGCGAAAAAGCTTTAGCGGGAATAAAATAGAGTTGAGGATTGTAGGGGCGGGTTTCACAACTATCGTTTCTTCCTTCACCCCGATGTAACTAAACCCGCCCTGACTAAGCCTTGGGTTAAAACCCAAGTCTCAAAGCGAAAGTCGTCTTTAGACGACTGCACATCTAGTCTGAGTCCATTTTAATGGACTTAAGCTATGAGCCAAGAACTTGAGTTCTTGGCAGATGTGGCGGCTTACCGACAAAGGTGCAAACTATCAGATTTAACCCTTCAGTTCCCTTGTCGTCAATCTGTTTTAATTTATGCCAAAAATGTTGATAACAACCATGAAAAAAATTCTAATTATCGAAGACGAAGAAACCGTCCGGGAAAATCTCATGGAATTGCTGGAAGCCGAGGAGTTTGAAGTCTGCGGCGCTGGCGATGGTTGTGCGGGATTGGATTTAGTGCCGCAGTATCAACCGGATTTAATTTTATGTGATGTGATGATGCCCAAATTAGATGGGTTTGGCGTCTTAAATACATTACGGAAAAACCCTGTAACCGCCACCATTCCATTTATGTTTCTCACCGCCCGCACCGATAAAACGGATTTGCGTCAAGGGATGGAACTAGGGGCAGATGATTATATTACCAAGCCTTTTAGTGTCGATGAATTACTGAATGCGATTGCCTCCCGGTTACAAAAACAAGCGATAATTGAGGAACAACAAACCCAAAAACTCGACCAGTTACGCACCAGTATCAGCCTGTCTCTCCCCCACGAAATGCGGTCGCCGCTAACGAATATTCTGGGATTTTCCCAGTTATTAGTGGAAGAAGGGGATACCCTGGAACGGCAGGAAATCAAGGAAATGTCGGAAAGTATCCGTAAATCAGGTGAACGATTACACCGACTGATTCAAAACTTTTTACTCTACGCCGAACTGGAACTCACCGTAACGGATGCGAATCGGATTCAAGCCTTACGCAGTTCTCGGACCAGTTCCGCCGCCTCAGTGATTGAAGCAACGGTTTGGCAGATGGCGAAACGCATGAATCGAGACGCTGATGTCAAGCTTGATGTGCATGATTCCAGTCTACAAATTGCCAAAACTCGGATGGAGAAAATTGTAGAAGAATTAGTGGATAATGCGTTGAAATATTCGACGGCTGGCACTCCGGTTTCGGTGATAGGGAGGGCGGTTGCCAGTCAACCATTCTACGCCTTATCAGTTAGCGATCGCGGACGAGGAATGAGTCCAGAACAAATTACTAAGTTGGGGGCGTATCAGCAGTTTGAACGTAAACTGTATGCCCAACAAGGAACAGGATTGGGACTGAGTATCAGTAAGCGGTTAATCGAACT
>CAKZMA010000735.1 GCA_937127375.1 uncultured Coleofasciculus sp.
GTTTCAATCTCCTTTGGAGATCTAATGTCATTGGAACGCCGATCCTCAGAACCCGCTCCCAGAGGTCACTCTAACCACGACTTGCGAGTCAACCGCCTCTGACATCCAATTATACAGCATATCCACCAAAAAACAACAATCCAACATTCTCTCAAAGCCTTATCCAGCAAGCATTCCAGATTTTGCGAGACGCTTATTCGAGCCGGAGGGGGGCAAACCCTTATCCGATCAGGGATTCAGCCGCTTTGATCATTCAGCCAAATTCCAGACCCTCGATGACTCGCAAAACCATGATCCTATCGAGGGTTGATGATTAGAATTTGATTCACAGGTAATTTCTAGATATTTCCGGAAAACTACCTCAGATTTATTTTTTCTTCAGACAAAAACTTATGGTTGTATAATAACAGTGTCACATTGAATGGGTGTCAATGTTATTAGGATTCAAAACAGAGCTAAGGCTGAATAACTTGCAGAGGACACTGTTAGCCAAACACGCGGGTACAGCCCGTCACGCCTGGAATTGGGGACTGGGATTAACTAAGCAGATATTAGACCACAATCACGATAACCCATCCGACAAGATTAAGTTTCCCACTGGTATTGACCTCCATAAATGGTTGGTTGCGATGGTGAAGCCCATCTGCCCCTGGTACTACCAGGTGAGTAAATGCGCTCCTCAGTATGCGCTCAGGCAATTGGTTGAGGCTTGGAGGCGAGCATGTAAGAAGACAAGTAAACCTCCACGGTTTAAACGCAAAAGACGGTACGCTATTGAATAACAATAGTTTTGCGATCGCGCCTCCGAACTGACCCACACTCCTTTGTCTCAAGTCTTTAGTGGGTTGCATCAACGACAAAGGACAAAGGACAAATGACAAATGACAAATGACCAATAACAAAGCTTATGGCAGATTCAATTATGGAAAACCGCGACTATACTCTAATCATCGATAAAAGTGGCAGTATGTCAACACCTGACCAACCTGGTGGACAAACCCGTTGGTATACCGCCCAAGAATCAACCCTCGCCCTCGCCCGAAAATGTGAACAGTTTGACCCCGATGGTATCACCGTTTACCTCTTTTCCAGTCGCTTTAAACGCTACGATAGCGTTACCTCAGACAAAGTGGGACAAATCTTCTTAGAAAATGATCCCATGGGGCGGACTGACTTAGCCAGTGTACTTCAGGATGCACTCAATAGCTACTTTCAGCGCAAATCCGCTGGACAAACCAAACCCCAAGGCGAAACCATTTTAGTGATCACCGATGGGGAACCGGATGATCGCAAAGCCGTGATGCGAGTCATTGTGGAAGCATCACGCCACATGGACAAAGATGAAGAATTGGCAATTTCCCTGATTCAAGTGGGTAACGATCCCACAGCCACGCGATTTCTCAAGATTCTCGATGATGAGTTGCAAGGGGCGGGTGCCAAATTTGATATCGTTGACACCGTTACCCTGGATGATATGGCAGATATGACGTTACCTGAAATCTTGTTGAACGCGATTCAGGATTAAACGTTAAGCGGGGTGGGTTTTATAACCTTAACCCCTAAAACCGATGGAACTGACGTAAGACTGGTGGGCGATGCCCACCCTACAGTCTGTTCCCTTGATGAAGAATCAGAGATGTTTGTTATGCCAGATCGAGACTACACCTTAATTATCGACAAAAGCGGCAGCATGTCCACACCGGACCAACCTGGTGGAAAAACCCGTTGGGAAACGGTTCAGGAATCTACCTTAGCTGTCGCCCGAAAATGCGAACAGTTAGATGCGAATGGTATCACCATTTATCTGTTTTCCAGTCGCTTCAAACGGTATGATAATGTCACCTCGGATAAAGTGACTCAAATCTTTCAAGAAAAGTTCGTAGTAGGCACTTTAGTGCCAGAAGCGCTAAAGCGCTTACTACAAACTCTATTCCTGTCCGATGAAAAAGCAAGCCAATAAATTCAGTCATCTCACCGCCAAAGACAGAGTTTATCTCTCCTTTCCCGGACAGATTCTCCTCGAACAAAATCGGCTTCACGGCAAAATTTTAGACTTTGGTTGTGGTTTGGGTAATGATGTCAAACGTCTGCGGCAAAAAGGCTTTGATATTACCGGATATGACCCTTACTATTTCCCCGAATATCCCACTGTTAAATTTGATACTATCCTCTGCTTTTATGTGTTAAATGTTCTCTTTGCTGAAGAACAAGCAACTGTTCTGATGAATGTTTCACATTTATTAAAACCCGGTGGAAAAGCCTATTATGCGGTGAGGCGAGATCTGAAAAAAGAAGGATTTCGAGAACATTATATTCATAAGAAACCGACGTATCAGTGCGTTGTCAAACTCCCATTCCAATCCATTCACCTAGACGAATATTGCGAAATTTACGAATACGTTCATTATAACTATCAACGGCATTCGTCCAATAAATGTATCTTTTGTAACCCTCGCCGAAGTCTGCGAGTCCTAACCGAGTCAGCCACAGCTTATGCTATGTTTGATGGGTATCCAGCCAGTAAAGGTCATGTTCTGGTGATTCCTAAACGTCATGTCGCCAATTATTTTGATTTGGACTTTAAAGAACAATCCGCTTGCTGGTTCATGGTTAACCAAGTCCAAGGGTTTTTAATGGATCAATTTCATCCGGATGGGTTTAATGTGGGATTCAATGTGAATCGAGAGGCGGGACAAAAGATGATGCACACGAGTATTCATGTTATCCCGCGTTACCAAGGAGATGTTATCGGTAAAAAAGGTGGCATCAGATATGCGATTCCTAAACGAAAAATTTAATAATAACGCCGTAGCGGTTAGGATACATCATTTGGTAGAGACGTTGCATGCAACGTCTCTACAACAGTTCGTTTGTCCTAATTGATGTGTCTACTGCTATAGCAAAAAGGGGACAGTTAACTCGGATTTAGTATAACCCACCTGTTTCTTGCAGCGAGTGTAACCGCCAATAAATCCCTTCATGACGCAACAGTTCATCATGACTCCCGATTTCTACAATCTTACCTTGATCCAGTACCACAATTTTATCGGCATCGCGTACCGTACTCAGTCGGTGAGCAATAATAATTGTGGTGCAAGTTCCCTGAATAGATGTTGGTTTAAATCATTTCTACACTGACTCTGATGGCAATAAAGTAGAGAATCCCAGATTTTTGAGGAAAGCGGAACATGGTCAAAAACCATCATTTAGCCAAGTCAATATCTGACGCTAGCTGGACGTTGTTTAGGCAGTGGTTAGAGTATTTTGGCAAGGTATTTGATGTACCAGTGATTGCTGTTGCGCCTCACTACACATCTCAGGACTGCTCCAATTGTGGACAGGAAGTGAAGAAAGCCTTGTCCACTCGCACTCATAAATGTCCGCATTGCGGTTACTTAGATGACCGAGATATCAACGCCGCCATCAACATTTTGATGAAGGCATTACAAGGTCTGGCACAACTACCGAGGGGCACTCGGAAAGTAACGCCTGGGGATGAGATGACCCTCTGCTTGGATGGGGAAACCCAAAAAAGTAAGGTTGCTCGACGAGCCAAGAACCCCCGTCAGCGATGATGGGAATCCCCACCTTCAACGAAGTAAGGGGGGGAGGATGTCAACCAACGGTTGATCGGATAGGACATTAAGAATCTGCCCGATCGCATAAGGCACGGCTAAATCAATAATTTCTAATAGACTGGCAGCCGTTATGCTCAAAATCGAGATGCCCCAGTACGGTCGATAATAGGTGAGAATATCTCGAAATGTTACCATGATGCTCCTGATCTAGCCGCACTGGTCTCATCAACCCAGCGGAATTCTATTATCTGGTTGCATAACAATATATTTTTCTATTTATAACGAATAATTAATAAATCCAGCAAAAACTGGATTGGTAATCAAAATTCTCTTGTCCTAATTCCCCATCCCATCAATGGTACATCCGTAGCCGGAGAAGGTAGTGACCCAGGTGCACTTTACCAGACCAGAGTTCATAGTCAAGTTCCAAGCTTTGGGGTAAGGGGTATCCCTCTAGTTTCAGCATCCGGGTATAATTTCGCAGTTGCAACGACTGATGCTTCTTCGTCGCCTTTTCATGAAGCCAATAGCGACTGATACCGTACACCCCCCGTTCCCAACGATGACGATAACTCAAGTTCCCGTTTGCCTGCATGGTCATAATCATCCGGTAGGGGGAAATTTCGAGCCACAGGAGTCGTTGGGGAGTGCGCTTGACGACATCCGTGGCACCCGTTTGGGGAGGGTGTGGGGATTCCCATGCTGGGAGTGGGGGTTCTCTCAGCAGCAAATGAAAGCGATCGCGTTCTTTTTGATACAGCGTAGCCGCCGTTTCGATTGTGAACCAAATCGGCAGATCAGTGGATACAACCGAAAGACAAACAGGTAAGCGGTGATGTGTGAGCATGGATCTTACAAATGTAAAAGCAGACGGATAGCATACTTTCCTACAAACCCCGTGACCGCAATCCGGGACTAAAAAGCCAACTAGATACCTTCTGATTCGTCGATATGCTTATTTTAAGGTAGGTACGATAAAAGTTAACGGTGGAGTAGAGACGTAGCATGCTACGTCTCTACACCCTCCCCCAGCCCCGCCGAATCCTATCCTTACTCAATTCCTTTTTCCGCTTTTCTGGCTCGTCTGGCTTGTTTACCAAATGCGAGAAATCCAAAAATCAGCCAAGCGACGAGAATCCCGCTAGTGAGAAACAAGATGGAATCCAGACCAAATCTAGCAATCAGACTCGGTGCAGCTGCGGTGAATAATCCACCGCCAACAATGGGTTCAAAAAACAACTGTTTGTAGGCAAAACTTTCAAAAGCACCAGAACGATTGTCAGGGTCAACCATTCGCAATAATAAAATACCCGTTGCGGTGACTCCCATGGATTGTCCCAAATCACCTAGCCCCCGTTCAAACCAGTAGGAGGGAATTACACGCGGGGCGAGATATAGGAAGCCAAAAATATTCCAAGTTATCCCAGCGATACTCAGCAGCAGAAAAGAACCAAAGTTTTCTCCGAGTACGGTTAGAGAAATGGTGGCTAAGGCGGTAACGACGACAATATCTAAGGCGACTCCAGCAATATTGTTCATTAAAGGGCGAATAATCAGCGGATGGAGTCCTAACCGTTCCATGAGTAACTGGACAATAATCCCGCCAACTAGCGCCATGGGAAAGAGAGGGACATACGTCATCATTTCAAATCCGCCGACACCCCATGTCACTGACTCGATCCAGACTAATCCTTGCAGAAGTAACCAACCGATCGCGATCGCTAATCCGACAAAGCCAAAGTTCAGCGACAGGGGATCAATTAACATATTCCGCATCAAGCGCGATCGCGCCCTGCGGATTTGCGGGGTTTCACTGTGGGTGTAATCCTCAAACCATTCCGGTTCAGCTACATTTTGCTGAACGCCTTGCACATAGCCTTGGCGTCTCCCCCAATTCGCCAGTACCGTTCCGGTGACAATCCCCGACACAATCCCCACCGTGGCTAATCCGACAGCTAAGTCAGCGCCATCGGGAAACCCCAACTCTTGAAACGTTCCCGCCATCCCTGCGGCTGTACCATGTCCTCCTTCAAAGGCAATTTCAATTAAAGCGGCTGCTGTGGGATCGATTCCAAAGACAGGGATCAGGATTAGCAAGGTGAGTAAAATCCCGACTACATATTGTCCCCACGCCAAACTTTGACCAAATACAACCTGAGGTGCAGCTTTATTCCAGATGTCTCGGGGATGGGGAATCGATTCACCCAGAAACAAGGCGGCGAAGACGATATTGATAAATACCCCAGGAGACTGTGACCACACATCCCGAATGGATTCAGGGAAGACACCATTGGCTAGGGGTGAAGTTGGATTTGCGATCGCACCCAGAACTTGGGGTCCCAACATCAGCGCCACCACACCCGCGACAATGGATTCAGGAATGTAGAGTTTCTGTATCCAGCGGATTTTTTGGTGAATGAACCGCCCCACCAGAATCAGGAGTGCAACCAGGATAAAGGCAAACAGGGCATCTTTGAGACTAGACATAACATTTTACTTAATCTATGGGGGGATGCCAGCCAACTTGAACCCAGCGCTGGCGGGCAAGGAATAATGAATCGATTTAAGCACAAAGCCATGACTGTTGCTTGACTGATCGCGGTAATTCCTGCAAT
>CAKZMA010000736.1 GCA_937127375.1 uncultured Coleofasciculus sp.
ATAATTCAACAATGTTGTGTTGGGCAAGGGTTTCGTTCCAATCTTCCGGCATGAAGATCCAGCAGCCTAACATGCCAAACTTTGGTTCTTTGCGGATCATCGGCGCGATTCGTTCCGTCCAACCTTCTGGTAGAAGGATATCATCATCAATCTTACCAATGACATCACTGGTGGCTGTTTCAAAGAACCAGAGACAAGGCTGGTACTGAACAGCATTTTCCGGGTTGAAATGGCGTTTGACCAGGCGGGGGTCGTTGATCGAGGCAATCAAGTCGGCTGTGCCATCGGTGGAGCCGTTGTCCCAACAATACAAGCGAAAGTCTGACGGATCGGCTAAAAGATTCGGCAGTGTCTTTTCCACATACTCCCGGCGGTTCCACGTAATTAGCAGTAAGTCTACGGGTTGAGACATAGGATACAGAACTCATAGAAACGCCGATTAGGATTCAAGAAAGACTCCTTTTGAGTCAGGGTGAGTTGTATTAAAATGTTATCGGTGATACCTTCTTTATAAACGGCTAAACCCGCCCTGACCAGTCTTCTACGGATTTTCTGTAACCGAGGCGATCGCTCTGGTGGGTACCTTACACCATTTTAGCTTGAGTGCCACGCTCCTTAAACTAAATGGCACTGAAAAGCGTGCATTTTAGGATTGCCAAAACCCTTGATATACCGTAGGATGGGCATCGATAACCAGCTTCAGGTACAGTCTCTAAGCAAGATCCCCGACTTCTTGAAGAAGTCGGGGATCTGTCTGTGTACCTCACTGACTTGAAAAGCTGTAAGTTATAGCAACTGCTATAGCGGTTAGGACACATCATTTATGTGGAGACGCGCCATGGCGCGTCTCTACAATGGTGCCGAACGTCCTAATCGATGTGTCTATTGCTATTAGAAATGGCGCTGACTCGCATAGCCTGAAAATAAATGAATTAACTCTTTGAACCCGTTTCAACGGGTTTTAGCTTTTAGCCCCAACTTTAGTTGAGGGCTTAAGTCAACCTAAGTCACCATCCACGCAAAGCGCAGGCAAAAACCTTCCATGATTCCACCGCCAAGGGTTGTCTGGCTAAGGCTAAGAGGGCGTGCTTTCTTGCTGTTGCTACATTACCTGATCCTAATGCCCACCACGTCCATTGACGGTGTAAATCGCTGATTGACTTGGGCGGTTCACTGCTACTATCCGATAGGATTGGCGGTTCCAGCCCTCGCCGCTGATGCGCTTCTATTGTGGCTAAATTGGCGCACCGCTTTTGTTCAGAACGCTGAGTATGTCCCATACTTTTCGCATTCAAGCGGAATTTCATCAGTGTGTCTGGCAGATTGGCGAGTTTGCCAACTTCTGCGAGTCTTAAGAACAGATCTCGATCCTGAGCGTAGGTAAACTGTTCCCGATACCCACCAATGCTTTCTATGACACGACGACGTATCATAACCGCTGGATGACCAATAATCCCAGCTTGACCCGCCATGTATGCTGCATCAATTTCTTCATGAGTGGTTAGTCTTGAGCAGGTAAAAATGGGCATCCCTTCTGGATCAATGACTAACATGCGGCAACCAACGGCTACATGGTCAGGATTTTCGTCTAGAAACGCCACTTGTTTGGCAAATCTATCGGGTAAGGCAATATCGTCAGCATCCATGCGAGCAATATATTCTCCTTGAGCATAACTGAGTCCTTCATTGAGTGAAATAGTCAGCCCCTTATGCCCCCGGCTAATCAGTTTAATCCGCTCATCCCGGTTTTGCCACCCTTGCACTATGGACTCAGAGTTATCAGTCGAGCCATCATTGATGATGATAAATTCCCAATCCGTAAACGTTTGACTGAGAATACTTGCTATCGACTCGTTTAAGTAACGACTGCCGTTGTAGACCGACATGATAACACTGATTTGGGGCAGCATAAGAATGGGGTTAATGAGATTTGGCTAGAATTACCATTTTTCCGCAATTTTATACTGAGTTTGGGTTAGCCACGTATTTTATATACTGCACACGATCACAATCTGAGTAAGCTGTCATGCATTTAAATTGGGTATTAGTAGCGAGCAAGATGCTCGCACTACAAGGCTTTCGCCATTATTGACATTAAGGTTTAAATGCCGAACAGCTTATTTGTCATAGTCCTGAGCGAAGCATCTGGTGAGATTCTTCACTCCGCTTCAGTTCCTTCGCTTCGCTCAGGACTCAGAATGACAGATTATGACTGTGCAGAGTATAATCCAGTCCGCGTAGGCGGACTTTGTTTGTGTAGCAGCGATTTTAATCGCCGTGGTAAAAAGGAGATTCCTAACTACTGGACACAACTGAATCAAGGAAAGAGAATAACAGACTTTGATTAAGCCGTGCCTCTTCTTTGAGTTTATACCAATTCTGATCGCGAATTGATACTTGACGACGACTGCTTTGAATGGCACGGTCTATTTTCTCCATAACTGTATCTTCAGTTACAGTATTAAGCCTGGTGCATTGTGAGGGGCGACCGATCTGTCTGTAGAAACGAGGCGTTTTCTGATGATTGGCAAAAGACTCACAGTACACGCCTAAACCGTAAGCTACAATGCCAACATGAAGCTTTGGAGTTAAAACGGCTGATAATTGAGAAATTAATGCCGTCGTTTCCCATATTCCATAGAATGGAAATTCTAAGCATTGCTTACCCGTAGAACTCTGAATGATTTGGGCTAAATTGTTACAGGATTTACCCGATGTATGAATATCCCCATCATCTGAAAAAAGGATGGGGATAACATCTGAAGCTGAAGTTAGAGACGCTAGTAAACTTTTTCTCAATAACTCGGCTTGAGGATTTTTTCTCAGATAAAGGGAAGGTTGATGAATTCCCAACAATATCATTCCTTTATAGGAAGCTAAGCGTTGAGTTACAACCTTAAGTGCTGCGGTGGGTATATCTGTTTCATTCAACGCCAGAGCCGCATCTGGAGCGACATTTATCTGAGAACGAATACCTAATTCTTCTTGTAAAAATTGCTTGGATTCTATATTGCGAACCGATAAAACTCTGGCATTTTTCACAATGCGTCTGACTTCCTGTCTGACAAAGATATTGGAAAGGGGACCCGCTTCTACTCCCAGGATTGCATAAGGAATCTTCCGCCACAGACAAATTTCAGCAGGTAATACATGCAGGCGAAAGAAGCGTTTATTCCATTTTCCACCAAAGGTCTTATTGCGGTTACTTTCAGGTTCACCGAAATATCCTCCGCCAGAATAAATTAGGGCTTGCCAATGTTGGCTTTGTTCTAGACCAATAATTGCCTTAGGGAAATGAGTTCTAAAGCTATCTCGATCTGCCTGGGGGACTAAAGGATAGACAATGGTCTGATTAACTTTGCTTTTAATCCAATTTTCAAAAATTTTGATCAACAATAAGTCGCCAAAGTTATTATTGTAGTAAGCACCATGAAGAGAAATCATGACATTTCTGTGGCTGTTATTTCAAAAG
>CAKZMA010000737.1 GCA_937127375.1 uncultured Coleofasciculus sp.
CTCGGAATTCCCCTGAATCCCTATCAGGGATTGAAACTCGCGATACGTTAATTTGTTGCAAGTGCGAGGGGCTGGGGGTGAGGGCTGGCGTGGGAGAGGGGTTGAGCTTAAGTTGACACTAATGGTAGGCAGATCGCCCCTACAGGTTGTTATTATGTAAATTGTTTTAACGACGTTCAATAGCAAGAGAGACGCGATCGCCACCAATTATTGTCATTTCTTTTAACAGTTTTTGTACATCTTCATAAGGTAAGTCTCGGTCTGCCTTTAAAACAACTGTAGCATTTTGATTTTGCTCTAGGTATGACTGGATTGTTTCAGACATCTGGTTAACGGTAATCACTTGATTATCCACTAAAATCTCGCCTTGGCGATTTAAGCCAATAACCAGAGTGTTTCTAGTATTTGACTCACCACTAGCGGTTCCAGTACCCGGTAAACCAGGCAAATTAATATCCCCTAAGCGCTGACCTGTATAGCTCATTGATGTGATAATAAAAAATGTTAGCACTGACATCATCACATCCATTAAAGGAATCAGATTAACTTCAGGGATTGGTGAGTTCTTTTGCTTGTTTCTAAAGTGCATGAAATTCTAGGCGAGAATCTCCCAAAACAAAAAACGACATTTTAGGATTGCAGTTCATCTAATTTGGCACGCACTGTCTGGATATCTTGCCACATAAACCACTTTGGCTTACCCTGCTCTCGTGACGGATTCCGCAATAGGTAGGCGGGATGGAAGATTGGCATACACAGTCGTCCTTCCCATTCCATCCAAGTGCCACGAATTTTAGTAATGCCACGCTTTTCACCCGTTAATCCTTTGACAGCCGTTGCACCTGTTAGCAGGATAATCTTAGGATCAACTAAGCGAATTTGTTCTAATAAATACGGTTTACAAGCTGCAACTTCATCAGGAGTCGGTACTCGATTACCGGGAGGGCGGCATTTATTCATATTACAGATATAGACATCCCGTTCACTATCGAGTTTGACGGCGGCGAGAATCTTCTCCAGCAATTGTCCGGCTCTCCCGATAAACGGTAAACCTTGTTCGTCTTCATTTTGACCAGGGGCTTCCCCAATGATCATAATCGGAGCATGAACATTACCCCGCCCCACTACAGCATGGGTGCGAGTGGCGGCTAATTCACAGCGCTGACAATTATTACAATGATCCGCCAAAGACTCCATGGAGTCATAAGTGCCAGGAGGAATCGGAACCTTGGCATCCGTCGGAATTAACTCCGGTTTGAAGTCATTAGGGGTAGAAGAAGTCAGCCCTGACTGGTCAAAGAGACTGAGTTGTTCTGAGGACTCGTGGGACATAAGTTTACGCTCGGACAATCCGACTGCTTGTTGAATTTTCTCATATCCTGTGCTCAATCCCTGATTTAATCCCAAATCCGGGTTAACTACTTCCTTTATAAGTAGAGATAAGGCAACAGGCAACAGGCAACAGGCAACAGGCTTTCATCTGCTAAGGGATAAAAGATACACCGTAGGGTGGGCATTGCCCACCACCCTTAAGTCAGTACCATTCTTCCTAAGCTGGGCAAACCGCGTCCACCTCAACTTCCACCAGCATCTGGGGATCAACTAACGCCTGAATGCCAACCATCGTATTCGCAGGTGGATGTTCGGCAAAAAACTCATGATGCGCTTTAGCGTACTCAGCACTACGGCTAATATCGGTGACATAAAGGCGAGTTCGGACGACATTTTGACAATCTGCCCCTAAATCTTGCAAAGCTTGGCGAATTTTTTGCAAACAGTAGCGAGTTTGAGCATAAGCATCGCCAGGGGCAAACACTTCGCCATCGGGTGCAATCGGTGCCGTTCCTGACACATAAATATGATTGCCCACCCGGATAGCGCGACAATACCCCGTTTTCGCTTCCCAACTCACCCCAGAAAAAGTGCGACGACGTGGTAGAAAATCGTGGTAAACAGCAGGTCGTAGTTTGGTGCCCACCGATCAAAGAGCTTTTGCTTATGCCGATAAACGTCGCTTGTCACTTGAGTTCAGATAGATTACTCACACTCATTCAACGGTATAACACAAGTTTAGGAATGGGTAGCGAGCAAGATGCAAAGCCTGCGGCATGGCTTCGCTAAACGCACT
>CAKZMA010000738.1 GCA_937127375.1 uncultured Coleofasciculus sp.
AACCTCTCCCTAGCCCTCTCCTTCAAGGAGAGGGAAGCGGAATATATTTTTTTATTTGGAGAGGCTTTGAATTCTCCCCCTTCCGTGTCAAAAAAGTGAAGCATCCGCTGGCTTACCCATGGAACGTAGCCACTATTAGAGCGGAATAGTACCATATTGTATAAGGTTCTCAACTTGGCTAATTCCCAAACGGTTCCGAGTTTCCGGCGCTGTCTTAGTTTGATTCCGATTTGGTCTGTCACTTATCAAAAACTGATAATGTTGCTCTACATCTGGGCGTTGAATGTCTGATATCGAAACTCCTTGCCTCAGTTTAGCGATCGCACGTCTGTCTACGGCTGGGGTAGATAACTTTGCCGTGTGGGTGATTGAAGCTCCTTATCCTGGGGGTTATGTTCATCATGACTCGATTTGGTCTCCCACTTTGACTCAAACCTGGTTGGCTTGGCAACAAATGTTTTCCACGGGGAATTTGCCCCCCTTATTACCCCTGCCTCATCCCTTGACGCCTAAGCCGACACCAACACCAACCCTATCGCCCCAAAGCGAAAACTCTACACCGCAGACGACTAGCTACGGGGGACGGCTGATGCAGCAGTTGGGAATAGACTTGTGGAATTGGCTGTTTGCGGGTTCGATTCAAACAACGTTGGCGGAAAGTCGGGGTATTGCCCGGGGACAAAATAAATCCCTGCGCGTGCGCTTGGAAATTCGACATCCTGACTTGATTCCCCTCCCCTGGGAAATTATGCAAGAAATGGCAGGCAAACCTGCTATTTCTCTGTCTACTCAACTGCTGTTTAGCCGCACGACGAGTAATGTTGACTCTCTCAAACCGCTGATCCGCCATGATCAAGCCCTGAATATCCTGCTCGTCTTTGGACAAGATGTTCATCGCTCCGGGGGTGATCACTCAGCGGCTCGCTTACAGCTTGAACAAGAGGCAACGGTTCTAGAAAATGCCTTCCAATCTTGTCAAAAGTTCAACCCCACAGCCGTTCCCTGTTTTGTGGAAAAGCTGCTAGAGCCAACACCCGCTGACTTAATTGCCGCTTTAGACACAGGAGGTTACAATATCCTTTTCTATGCGGGTCATGGTGAACCTGCTCCAGATGGAGGTTTATTATTTCTCAGTCCGGATGCGCCAATTAACGGTACGGAACTCGCTCAAGTCTTAGTTCGGAATCAGGTAACCTTGGCGGTATTCAATACCTGTTGGGGCGCTCAACCGGATCAGGTGGAAGGTCAAACCATCCCCCGGAGTAGTTTGGCTGAAGTGTTAATTCAACATGGTGTCCCCGCTGTTTTGGGTATGCGTGACTCGATCGCGGATCACGAAGCCTTGAGTTTTATCCAAAGTCTTGCCCAAGCCCTAGCTACCGGGATGCCGATTGACCAAGCTGTCGCTGTTGCCAGACAACAATTACTCACGCTTTATAAGTTCAACCAACCGGCTTGGACGTTACCTGTGCTGTATATGCATCCGGAGTTTCAAGGACAGTTAATTGCTTTCTTAGAAGAAGGGATTACTGAGCTGCCGCCGATGCCGAGCAACTGGAATGGTGTACAAACGCCCACCGCTTGCTTACGCTCCTTAAACTCGATGGGTAAAGTTTGGCGAATTCGCGGTGCACTGATGCGGGTGGGACGCGGGCAGGAGAATGATTTGGTTTTGGATGAGGAAATGTGGGTGAGCTATAAACATGCAGAAATTATCTGTCGCGATACCTTCACTCATCCCGGACAAATCCCGACTTACTTCCTGCGTGATTTTTCTCGCAACGGCACTCATATTTTACGAGCAGATGGGTGGCAGAAAATCCACCATCAGGAAGTGCCATTGGAGTCGGGTAGTCAGTTAAAATTTGGCAGTACTCAGAGTCAAACCCTGGAGTTTATTATTGAAAACCTTTAAGCCAAAAATTTAACAAATCTTAGACTCAGAGAGATTCGAGTCGAGAGGCACACGGCTCAATTCAACGGTTCTAGAAGTTCTGCCAATTATTGGCACTAACCTTTATTTTCGGAACGATTACGGAACCTTCGAGAGTGCTGATGTAGCTATTCCTATCAATTTTCATCACCACCAAAGATCACATAAGGGGTATTATGACCAGTCAACATAAACCATACCAAAATTATCAGGATGCTTTAAGTCAAGCCCAAGGAGAACTCCTGGAGGCACTCTGGCAAACTGAGGACGATTGTTATCCCTGGAATCCCGCTGAACCTGAAGCCCAAGACTATTTGGCAGATCTGGAAGCGGGATTTTCTCTAGATGCTTGTCAAACCAAAGCAGAAATTACATCGGGATCACAAACCCTATTCAATCGCTTGCACCAGTGCTGGACATTGCTAACGCCCTCAGATTCTTCCGGTTCCGCCTCGCTAAAGCGGTCATTGGCTGAACGATTTTCTGGGGTGCCGTCGTCTTGGTTGGACGCGATCGCCAATCAAGCTCAACAGGCGTTGTCCATGGATATATCGCTTGCCGATCAGCTGGTTTTATGCGTTAGACCCTTATTGCCCAACTGGACGGAAGATGATTTATTCGTTTTTGCACGTCCGTGGGCTTACGCCATGCGAGGTAATCAAGACTTTGGCGCTATTGGCTCAGTCGAATGGTCTGAATTATCACCCATTGAGCAGGTGCGCTTAAGTTTGGCTATTGCCCATTATACTCTCACGCAACTTGAGGAAGCTTCTGAGGACAATTAATTGCCGAATTAATTCATTTTATGGTATTGGGGCGGGTAAGGGTTGTAGAGACGTTGCATGCAACGTCTCTACCATAAGATGCGTCCTAACCGCTATGGCGATTACTAGACTTAGGTAAGCTCGTCAGATGATAACTTATCAACATCCACAAAACCCGCCCAAGAGTCCAATTACTGGGAGGAAGCTGTTCCCTGTTGCCTGTTCCCTGTTGCCTGTTCCCTGTTCCCTACCCTCACCACAACACTTATTCAGCAACCCCTAACTCAAAGGTGGTAAAAGAGGCAGCACAAGTGTAATGAAATAGTAAACTAAGGGAGCGGTAAAAACGTAGCTGTCTGTGCGGTCTAAAATACCGCCATGACCGGGAATTAATTGTCCTGAATCCTTGACCCCAGCGTCTCGTTTCATCATGGATTCAGTTAAATCTCCCAAAAGGCTAGCCACTCCAATTAACGTACCGAAAGCGAATCCACTGAGTTGCCAGTTTGACCATTGCAGATACCAAGCCCCAAGCATAGCAACTGCCCCACTCCCGCAAATTCCAAAAATTGCCCCTTCTACTGTCTTTTTAGGACTAATATTCGATAAGGGAGTGCGACCAAAAAACTTGCCAAAACTATACGCACCAATATCGGCTGCCCAAATACAGGCAAACGCCAGTAGAGTTACGGTTAAGCCTTGGGACAAAACCGTTAGATTAGTCCAAGGGTGAAGCCAAGAGTCATTGAACGAGAAACTCTGGATGCTCGCTGTAGCATTCAAGGGTAATGAAACCCCTCCATCTAAGCCAACGCGCAATCGTATCCAGTAACTAGGCAGATAACCGCCATAGAGTAATCCCAAAATCGAAGCGGCAATATCCGCAATCGTCGCCATCTTGGGTTGAAAGAGCAGGTAAAAACAAATCAGGGTTCCAGCAATGGGAAAGGCGGCATCCGTCAGAGTAGAGTTAAGGGCGGCTGTCACCAATAAAAGTTGACTCACAACTAACGTCGTTTTAGCCGCAGGCGCAATTCCTTTTGCCTGAACCAGTTCAAAATATTCCAGTTGACCCAAATAGACGATGACACAGAGACCGAGGGTAAAATACCATCCTCCAGCCACAATCATCCCCATCGCTAGGGTAATCGCTACAATTCCACTAAAAATCCGAGACCAGGGCATAGAACTTTATTTGACACAAGACAGTCGAAATTAACTGTCTGAATAAAACTATTACATTAAGATTAACAATCGGGCAGCATTCGCCGTTAGTCAATTTGAGGGCGGGTAGTAGGGGTTTGGTAACCAAACCCCTACTAACTGGTAGGGAATCACCGTCCTTGTCGGGCGGTGAGGATGTCAAGAATCCAGCTTCTCCCCACTGAGGATAAACATAGGATTAACAGCCGCAAAGATTTGATGAGTACCTCGGGTTTCCAAGCGATTGATTGAGGATTGCACAACCTCGATATTACGGGCTTGTAACTCAGCCAATCCTTCGGAGAGGGTATAAAGACTCTCTAAATTACTAGCTGTGGCAACAATTCGACCTTGGGGTTCTAAGTAATGCCAGACTGCCTTAAGAATGTCTTTAATCGGGCGTCCTCCCTCAATACAGGCTCTATGGGGTTTTCCCGGTAGATCTTGGAGACATTCAGGTGCAGATCCTTCGATAACTTCAACATTCTCAATGCCGAAGCGGGAGCAGTTCCGTTGAATCAGGTTCGCTACCTCTTCATCCCGTTCTACCGCCACAATTTTACCGTGAGGAGAAAGTAATCCGGTTTCTACGGCAATCGTACCTGTCCCTGCACCGATATCCCAGAGCAAGGAATGGGATTCTAGGCGCAATGCGGAAATAATCAGTAACCGTACTTCTCGCTTACTCAGCGGAATACCAGGCAAGCGCTCGAATAAATCATCGGGAATACCAGGAGTGGTATAGTGCCACAGGGGAGAAGACATTCTGTTCGTCCTTGGTCATTAGTCCTTACTTTTGACAACGTTTACACGTTCTAAGCGAGGATCGCTACACCCAGTAATATAGCCGCCCAAGTGCTGAACCTGTCGCAGATAATCCACTGTAGTTGACGCGATCGCACATCCTGGCATTAAAACGGGAATCCCCGGAGGATAGGGACAAATCCATTCAGCACTAATGTGACCAACGCTTTGGTCTAAAGGTAATCGCTCTTTCGGGGCAAAAAAGGCATCGCGAGGAGACATGGATGGTTCCAGGATTAACCCTGAAACCATTCCCGGTTGGTATAAATGCTGCCTAGGGCGAGAATCGGGACGACAGTAGCGTTGGCTTAAGTGGGCAAAGGCTTGGACTAACTGCTGAATATCATCAGTGGTGTTGCCTAAACTCAGAATAAACGTCAGATGTTGGAATGTCGGCAACTCGGCAATTACACCCAACTGATCACAAAAAATTTCATCGGCTTCAAACCCCGTTATTCCTAACCCACTCACTCTCACCGTCAACCGGGTCGGATCTAGGGTAAAACAGCCCGGAGTATTTGTGGCATCTAACACCGATAATCCCGGAATTTGCTGAATCTGTTCCCTCGCCGCCTCAGCTAGTCCTAGAGTGCGGCTAATCAGCGTTTCCCCATACAACATCATTTGTTGTCGTGCGGCGTCTAGAGAGGCTAAGAGGAGGGCGCTGGGACTGGTAGACTGGACAAACTGTAACGCTTGACTCAATCGTTCCGGATCAAGGCGATGACCTTTAATGTGCAGCATTGAGGCTTGGGTCATCGCCGTCAAAACCTTATGGGTAGACTGTATGGTTAAATCAGCCCCGGCTGACATGGCACTTGGCGGCAAATCTGGGTGAAATGCAAGGTGCGCCCCGTGTGCCTCATCAACCAGCAAAGGAATATTGTAGTGATGTACCCGTTGTGCGATCGCGTGGATATCGCCGCACACGCCATGATAGGTCGGATACAGTAGCATCACTGCCTTAGCATCCGGATGTTCCTTGAGGGCAAGGCTTACGGCGTCTGGGGTAATACTGTGTGCCAAATCACCAGAGGGATCGGACTCTGGGGTAATAAAAATTGGGCTCGCACCGGAAAGAACCAAACCTGCGATCGCGGATTGATGACTATTCCGAGGCAAAATTAGCTTGTCTCCTGTACCACAAGTGGCTAAAATTGCTGCGATCACCCCACAGGTTGAGCCATTTACCAGAAACCACGTTTTATCGGCACCAAACGCCGCTGCTGCTAACGCTTGCGCTTCTTTAATCCCTCCTGAAGGGGCAAATAAGCTATCAAAATCTGGTAATTCGGGAAGATCATGCTCAAAGACTGATTTTCCCCATAGATTCGCCAGTCTGTCAGATATACCCTTTCCCCGCTTGTGACCTGGGGCGTAAAACGGTGCGTGGGGGACTCCAGCACAGGCTTGTAAGGCATCGAGTATTGGAATAGTCCGTTGTCCGTTGTCATTGGTCATGCGTTGACGGTTGTTACAGCTCGAAACTGTCGTACTCTATCGGGGCGGGTTTAGTTATATCTGGGTGAAGAAAGTAACGATAGTCGTGAAACCCGCCCCTACACAATCTCTCACTCAAAACTCAAAACTGCCCCCTTAATGTTGTACTATAAAGTATTTGGGTAAAAAATTAGTTAGGTACACAAGGAAGTTCTATGTCGCGATATCGAGGTCCGCGCCTGCGGGTTGTCCGTCGTCTAGGCGATCTGCCCGGTTTGACTCGCAAATCCCCCCGTCGTTCATACCCACCCGGTCAACATGGTCAAGCTCGCCGGAAGCGGTCAGAATATGCGATTCGATTGGAAGAAAAACAGAAACTCCGCTACAACTACGGAGTCACCGAAAAGCAATTGCTTCGCTATGTTCGCAAAGCACGTCGGGCAACGGGTTCGACGGGTCAAGCTTTGCTAGAACTGCTAGAAATGCGACTGGATAACACCGTATTTCGCTTAGGCATGGCAGGTACTATACCGGGTGCGCGTCAACTTGTGAATCATGGTCATGTGATGGTCAATGGTAGGGAAGTGAATATCGCTAGCTATCAATGCCGTCCTGGTGATGTGATTATGGTTAAAGATAATGAGCGCTCTCGGCGTTTGGTGGAACAAAATCTGGAATACCCCGGATTGGCAAATCTACCCAGCCATTTAGAGTTTGATAAGAAAACATTCACCGGGAAGGTCAATGGTGTGATTGAGCGTGAGTGGGTCGCCCTGCAAATCAATGAACTGCTAGTGGTTGAGTTCTATTCACGGAAAGCGTAGATTGGTTGCTCGTTCATGGTTGATGGTTCATAGTTCATGGTTGATGGTTCATAGCAATCAGCAATCAACGATGAACTATCAGCAATCCCACTAACCCCCAATTTGTGACATGGTGCGAGTGTAGTAACCATCAGTACCAGACTCTCGCTGTTTAAAGTTGATGTCTGGTTTAATCGCTAGTAACTGCTGCACTCGCGCTCTCAATTGGGCGAGATCAACACCGCTACGGAGAGCGCTTTTTAAGTCAATCTGACCCGTTTCATTAAGTAAACAGGGACGCAACCAGCCATCGGCAGAGAGGCGCATCCGGTTACAGCGATCGCAAAAACATTCGGACATTTGACTGATAAAGCCGAGAGTCCCCAAAGCATTAGGAATTTGGAAGACATCAGCCGGTCCATTCCCGCGCACATTCGACTCAACTAAGCCCCAGCGATCGCGGATTTGCTGGCGCAGTTCCTCTGAAGGAATCCAGGCGCGATCGCTAAATAATTCAGGATTGCCAATCGGCATAAACTCAATAAAGCGAATGTGCCAATGGCGGTCAAGGGTAAGGGCGGCTAAATCCAGAACTTCTGCATCATTCACGCCCGGAATAACGACTATATTCAATTTCAGGGGATCAAACCCCACCCGATGTGCGGCTTGAATTCCGTTCCAGGTTTTTTGCCAGCGCGATCGCCCCCGATTCCCGATAATTTTGTCAAAGGTGTCAGGATTGAGAGAGTCTAAGCTAATATTAATCCGCCGCAATCCCGCATCATATAAGTCTTGTGCCATGCCTGCGAGTAAAAAGGCATTCGTCGTCATCGCTAAATCTTCGGTTTGATCCAGTGCGGCAATTTCTCTCACCAAGTCCACCACGCCTGGACGCAGTAACGGTTCCCCACCCGTCAGGCGAAACTTTTTAAACCCCACCGGGATAAACACCTCTTTCAATAGCGTCAGCAATTCCTCATGGGTGAGAAGTTCCTGTTGCAGGATATAGTCAAGTTCTGATCCTTCCGGCATACAGTAGTGACAGCGGAAGTTACAGCGGTCAATTAGGCTAATCCGGAGATAATCGACAGTGTTCATATTAATTCGCGGCTATCCCCCATCTCTAGGCGGCTACTGTTCCATGATAAGAATCTTTAACTCATCGGCGAGTAAGAATTATGTATTGTTTTCATTTATTAAGAATATAGCAAATTACGGAAAGCTGTGGTATTATATACAGAGGTTCGGGAAAATTACCGCAGAAAATTATCGGATTACGCATCTCTGAGATAATGAAACTTAGATAATGAAACTTGTTGAGAAGCACGTAGTTTGTAAAGGCACTCGAAAATGGAAAGAGATTGATAACTTAGCCTTCAAGTCGAAAAATCTCTACAACCGAGCCAATTACGAAATTCGTCAACACTTCTTTAAAACCAACCAAATCCTCTCCTACAACGAGATGGCATCTCGGATGCGGCTAGAGGAGTCTTATTGTGCCTTACCTCGCAAAGTCTCTCAACAAGTCCTGCGGTGCTTGGACAGGAACTGGAAAGCCTGGAAAGAAGCTAATAAGGAATACAAGAAAAACCCTGTCTTATTCTTGGGCAAACCCAAGCTTCCCAAATACAAAGATAAAGAGAAGGGGCGTAATCTGTTGGTTTACACCATCCAGGCTATTAGCTCGAAAGAGTTGAAAAAAGGATGGATTAAGCCATCGGGAACAAACCTGATGATATCTAGCAACAAGCAGAATATCAATGAAGCAAGAATTGTTCCCCGCCTTAATTACTACGTGGTTGAGGTGATTTATGAGCAACCCATTCAGCAGTTGGTTAGCGGTGAAGCGGTAGCTGGTGTAGATATTGGACTGAACAACTTAGCGGCTGTAACTTCAAATCAAAAAGGATTCAACCCTTTCCTGATTAACGGCAGACCTGTTAAGGCGGTCAACAATTACTACAACAAGAAAAAAGCAGAACTGCAATCTCAACTTAAGGGAAACAGGAAAACGTCAAACCGAATTCAGCGTTTATCAACCAAGCGAGGATTCAAGATTGACGACTATCTCCACAAGTCCAGTCGGTTTATTATCAACCAGTTAGTTGAGAACAATATCTCAACTCTCGTGATTGGTAAAAACGAGAACTGGAAGCAGGGAATCTGTATCGGCAAGGCTAATAATCAGAACTTTACTAGCGTTCCTCATGCAAGATTGATCCAGATGTTGACCTATAAAGCTGAACGGGTTGGCATAAAAGTCATCATTACCGAAGAATCTTATACATCAGTTGCTAGTTTCCTGGATGGGGATTTTATTCCTGTTCACGGAAGTCCAGAGGCGAAAACAGCAAAATTTAGCGGTCGTCGTGTTAAGCGTGGGTTGTACAAATCGAAAATCGGCATCAAATTCAACGCTGACATCAACGGCAGTTACAACATCATTCGTAAAGTAGTCCCAGATGCTTTTGGCAACGGGATAGAGGGTGTAGTAGTTCACCCAGTCAAGATTACTCTTGCCAACTAATTTCCGCGTTTTTTCGTAAAATTAGGAACTATGTAACTATTATCAAGTGAACGTTGAGGCGCATCACTCCTATGTTAGGCAAGTTACTAGATGGTCGTTACCAAGTCAACCAAGTCCTCGGTGCAGGAGGATTTGGTCGCACCTACCTGGCACAAGATACCCGTCGTCCCGGTAACCCGATTTGTGTGGTCAAACACCTTCAGCCTGCAAATCGTGACCCCAATTTCTTAGAAACCGCCCGCCGCCTATTCAACAGCGAAGCGGAAACCCTAGAGGTGCTGGGGAATCATGACCAGATCCCGCGTCTGCTTGCCTACTTTGAAGAAGACCAAGAATTTTATCTGGTTCAGGAGTATATTGAAGGGCATCCCCTCAGCCAAGAGTTGATACCGGGTCAACCGTGGGAGCAGATGCGAGTCATTGCCCTGATGCAAGAACTGTTAGAGGTTTTAGACTTTGTTCATAACCGTGGCGTGATTCACCGGGATATTAAGCCGGATAACTTAATTCGACGTAATTTAGATAAAAAGTTAGTCTTACTAGACTTTGGGGCGGTTAAGCAAATCCGGACTCAACTGGCAAGTCCTCAGGGGCAAATGAGCAATACGGTGGCAGTAGGGACTCCGGGTTATATGTCCAGCGAACAGGCTTTGGGTCAACCCCGTCCTACCAGTGATATTTACGCTTTAGGAATTATTGCTATCCAAGCCATCACGGGTCGTATGCCTGCCGAATTGCAGGAAGATTTAAATACGGGCGAACTGATCTGGCAAGATCTTGCCCCTGTGAGTCCAGGGCTAAAACATATTCTGACCCGGATGGTACGCTATCATTTCAAAGACCGCTACCAGTCAGCAACAGAAGCGTTACAAGCCGTGCGATCGCTCATCGCCGCTTCTTCGGGTCAGTCTGTTCCGTCGTCTCAACCAACCCCTCACCCCCAGCCCCTCTCCCAACAGGGCACCCTGGCAGTTTCCCCCGCCGCACCCCCTCGACGACCTACTCCTCCTCCCCCTCCTTCCCCTCCTTCCCCCCCTGAACCCGAACCTGCATCTGAACCGAATCGCGCACCATTGATCATTGGTGTGGGTTTAGCCGTGGCTATGGCAGCCGCAGGGATGGCGTATGGCATTCGTCAGGGGATGTCCGGTGGAATGGCACAAGGGACTTGTACAGTAACGGCTCAAGGCTTGAACGTGCGCTCAAATCCCAACGCAGCGATTGTTGGCACAGTTAATAAAGGCACCAAGTTAACCTTAACGGGAAGCAAGCAAGGGGATTGGGTGGAAATTCGTTCACCTAAACCAGGGTGGGTTTTTGGCAAGTATGTCGATTGTTCTACCGTAGATACCATTGCCGAACAACCCGCCAATCCTACACCAGTGGAAACTCAACCGAGTCCCACCCCAGTTGAGACAAAACCCAG